>NZ_APIO01000107.1:0-8673 GCF_000408945.1 Pseudomonas sp. G5(2012) | reverse complement strand
ATGTGCAGGCGTTCGGCGGCGCGGGTGAAATTAAGGGTTTGAGCCAACACCTGAAAGTAACGCAGGTGACGCAGTTCCATGGAGCCTCCGGATGTCGAGCGCTTGTATACCTTCAGGGTATCAAGCCAGACCAATTCTATATTGGCCGCCCGGAAAAAGCCGTATGAGAATCAGCTCCAGAACTTCAAGAACCTGACGGGTATCGAAATGCTTGCTACAGCCATTGAATCGATCGAGACGATCATCGTCGATCTGCCGACCATCCGCCCGCACAAGCTGGCGATGCACACCATGCAGAACCAGACCCTGGTGGTCATTCGCGTGCGCTGCGCCGATGGCATCGAAGGCATCGGCGAAGCTACCACCATCGGTGGCCTGGCCTATGGCAACGAAAGCCCTGACAGCATCAAGACCAACATCGACAAGCATTTCGCCCCGCTGTTGATCGGCCAGGACAGCGGCAATGTCAATGCCGCGATGTTGCGCCTGGAGCGCAGTATCCGTGGCAATACCTTCGCCAAGTCCGGTATCGAAACCGCACTGCTCGACGCCCAGGGCAAGCGCCTTGGCCTGCCGGTCAGCGAGTTGCTGGGCGGCCGCGTGCGTGACTCGCTGCCCGTGGCCTGGACCCTGGCCAGCGGCGACACCGAAAAGGACATCGCCGAAGCGGAAAAAATGCTCGACCTGCGCCGCCACCGCATCTTCAAGCTGAAAATCGGTGCTGGCGAGGTCAATCGCGACCTGGCCCACGTGATTGCGATCAAGAAAGCCCTCGGCGATCGCGCCAGCGTGCGGGTCGACGTCAATCAGGCGTGGGACGAAGCCGTCGCGTTGCGTGCCTGCCGCATCCTCGGCACCAATGGCATCGACCTGATCGAACAGCCGATTTCGCGCAACAACCGCGCTGGCATGACCCGCCTGAATGCCATGAGCCCGGCGCCAATCATGGCCGACGAGTCCATCGAGTGCGTGGAAGACGCGTTCAACCTGGCCCGCGAAGGCGCAGCCTCGGTGTTTGCCCTGAAGATCGCCAAGAATGGTGGCCCGCGCGCCGTGCTGCGCACCGCGTCCATTGCCGAAGCGGCCGGTATCGCCCTGTACGGCGGCACCATGCTCGAAGGCGGAATTGGCACCATGGCTTCGGCCCAAGCCTTTGTCACCCTGAACAAACTGGCGTGGGACACCGAGCTGTTCGGCCCGCTGCTGCTGACCGAAGACATTCTCAGCGAACCGCTGGTTTATCGCGATTTCGAGCTGCATGTGCCCAAGACCGCGGGTCTGGGCCTGAACCTGGACGAAGAACGCCTGGCGTTTTTCCGCCGCGACAAGACATCCACCATTCATCAAGCCTGAGGAGAGCATTATGCTGTTCCACGTAAAGATGACCGTGAATTTGCCGGTCGACATGAACCCCGAACGCGCCGCGCAGCTCAAGGCCGACGAAAAAGCCCTGGCCCAGCGCCTGCAGGACCAAGGCAAGTGGCGTCACCTGTGGCGCATCGCCGGGCTTTACGCCAACTACAGCGTGTTCGATGTCGACAGCGTCCAGGAACTGCACGATTTGCTCATGCAACTGCCGCTGTATCCGTACATGGCGATCGAAGTCACCGCGATGTGCCGGCATCCTTCGTCAATTCGCGAGGATGACCGCTGAACCTAGCCCGTTCAGCTCGCCATGCCAATAATTACAAGATGAGGAACCTGTAAAATGAACGTCAAGATTTCCCACACTGCCGAAGTCCAGAAATTTCTCGAAGAGGCCAGCGGCCTGCACAACGATGCCGGCGATCCACGGACCAAAGCCCTGATCTACCGCATCCTGCGCGATTCGGTGAACATCATCGAAGACCTCGCCGTGACCCCGGAAGAGTTCTGGAAAGCGGTCAACTACCTCAACGTGCTGGGCGCGCGCCAGGAAGCCGGACTGGTGGTGGCTGGCCTGGGCCTGGAGCACTACCTCGACCTGCTGATGGACGCCGAAGACGAGCAGGCCGGTAAATCCGGTGGCACGCCACGCACCATCGAAGGCCCGCTGTACGTCGCCGGTGCACCGCTTTCGCAAGGCGAAGCGCGTCTGGATGACGGCGTCGATCCGGGTGTGACCCTGTTCATGCAAGGCCGGGTGTTCAACACCGCTGGCGAACCCCTGGCTGGCGCCATTGTTGATGTGTGGCACGCCAACACTGGCGGCACCTACTCGTACTTCGATGCTTCACAGTCGGAATTCAACCTGCGTCGCCGCATCGTCACTGACGCCGAAGGCCGCTACCGTTTCCGCAGCATCGTGCCGTCGGGCTACGGCTGCCCACCGGACGGTCCGACCCAGCAACTGCTCGATCAACTGGGCCGTCACGGCCAGCGTCCGGCGCACGTGCACTTCTTCATCTCCGCACCGGACCATCGTCACCTGACCACCCAGATCAACCTGGACGGCGAAAAATACCTGCACGACGATTTCGCCTACGCCACCCGTGACGAGCTGATCGCCAAGATCACCTTCAGCGATGACCAGGCGCGTGCAGCGCAGTACGGTGTCAGCGGTCGCTTTGCCGAAATCGAATTCGATTTCACCCTGCAGTCGTCGGCACAGCCCGAAGAGCAGCAGCGCCACGAGCGGGTTCGTGCACTGGAGGACTGATTGTCCTGATTCACTGTAGGAGCGAGCTTGCTCGTGATGGTCGCTGACGATGACGCTGGGGCCCTGATGCCCTGCGGCGTCCTCAAGCCCATCGCGAGCATGCTCGCTCCTACAGGTTATATTTTGAAACGGCCCACAGGTCAGTCCAATGACACACTGCTGCCAGTACTGCCCTAGAATGACTAGATACACCCTATAACAACAACGAGAGTGACCCGATGATGCAAGCGCAACTGCTGAGTCAGCGCAGCACCATATTCGACCAAGCCGACCCGTACGCGGTGTCAGGTTATGTCAATCAGCATGTCGGTAATCATTGCATCCTGATGCCTCGTGCCGGGCACCCCCTGGCCAGTCTCAATCACCGCAAATTCGCCAGCCTGGACCTGTGCCGTATCAGCTATGGCGGCAGCGTTCGCGTCACTTCGGGCGCGCTGGAAACCATCTACCACCTGCAAGTGCTGTTGCGCGGCAATTGCCTGTGGCGCGGCCATGGCCAGGAACACTACTTTGCTCCCGGCGAGTTGCTGCTGATCAATCCCGACGATCCGGTCGATTTGACCTACTCTGACGATTGCGAAAAATTCATCCTCAAGGTTCCCACGTCCCTGTTCGAGTCCGTCTGCAACGAGCAGCGCTGGCGCTATCCGGGCCAAGGCGTGCGGTTTCTCGAGAACCGTTACCAGCTCAATGAGCTGGAAGGCTTCGTCAACCTGCTGGCAATGATTTGCCAGGAGGCCGAGGCCACCGAGCAGATTCCCCGGGTGCAGGAACATTACGCGCAAATCATCGTCAGCAAGATGCTCAGCCTGATGAAGACCAACGTCAGCCGCCTCGAAATCGGCTCCCAGGCTGCCTCGTTCGAAGCGATTGCCGACTACATTGCCAAAAATCTCAAGCAGGACATCGACAGCGAAGAGCTGGCGCGCCATGCCAGCATGAGCCTGCGCTCGTTGTATGGCCTGTTCGAACGCAACGCGTGCACCACGCCAAAAAACTACATCCGCCAGAAACGCCTGGAACGCATCAATGCCTGCCTGCGCGACCCGACCTGCAACGTGCGCAACGTTACCGAGGTCGCGATGGACTACGGCTTCCTGCACCTGGGACGCTTCTCCGACAGCTACCGCAAGCAGTTCGGCGAGCTGCCATCGGATACCCTCAAGCGCCGCCACTGATCCCGACACATTGATGTTGCCTGCCCTGACGCCATCGCGAGCAGGCTCGCTCCCACATTGGATCGCGTTGTTCCTGTGGGAGCGAGCCTGCTCGCGAAGAGGGCGGTACTGTCAACATTGGTGGCGCTGACACAACACCAGCCCCCTGCAAAAAACGGATAAAGGTCTGCACCCCGCGGATAGTCCCCCCCATTGCCCCGTCCTAGCATGAGCCTTGCCTGAACAATAACAATGGAGGCGGCGGCCATGACCCTGCGACCTGAATACCTTGAGTCCCTGCTTGAAGACGATCCAGAGCAGGGTATCTATCGCTGCAAGCGCGAGATGTTTACCGATCCGCGCCTGTTCGATCTGGAGATGGAACACATCTTCGAAGGCAACTGGCTGTATCTGGCGCACGAAAGCCAGATCCCCAACGTCAACGATTTCTACACCACCACCATGGGGCGCCAGTCGATCTTCATCGCGCGCAACAAGGACGGTGTGCTCAACGCCTTCATCAACGCCTGCAGTCATCGCGGCGCGACCCTGTGCCGGCACAAGTCCGGCAACAAAAGCTCCTACACCTGCCCGTTCCACGGCTGGACGTTCAACAACTCCGGCAAGCTGCTCAAGGTCAAGGACCCGGCTAACGCGGGCTACCCGAGCAGCTTCAACTGCGAAGGCTCCCATGACCTGACCAAAGTCGCGCGCTTCGAGTCCTATCGCGGTTTCCTGTTCGGCAGCCTCAAGGCCGATGTGGTGCCGCTGGTCGAGCACCTGGGCGAGTCGGCGAAGATCATCGACATGATCGTCGACCAGTCCACCGACGGCCTGGAAGTGCTGCGCGGTTCGTCCACCTATATCTACGAAGGCAACTGGAAACTCACCGCCGAAAACGGTGCCGACGGTTACCACGTCAGCTCCGTGCACTGGAACTACGCCGCCACCCAGAACCAGCGCAAACAGCGCGAGGCCGGTGACGAGAACCCGACCATGAGCGCCGGGAGCTGGGCCAAGCAGGGCGGTGGTTTCTATTCCTTCGACAAGGGCCACATGTTGCTCTGGACCCGCTGGGCCAACCCCGAGGATCGTCCACTGTACGAACGTCGCGACGAACTCGCCCAGGACTTCGGCAAGGCCCGCGCCGACTGGATGATCGAGAACTCGCGCAACCTGTGCCTGTACCCCAACGTGTACCTGATGGACCAGTTCAGCTCGCAGATCCGTATCGCCCGGCCGATCTCGGTCAACCGCACGGAAATCACCATCTATTGCATCGCCCCCAAAGGCGAAAGTGACCACGCGCGTTCGAGCCGGATTCGTCAGTACGAAGACTTCTTCAACGTCAGCGGCATGGCCACGCCGGACGATCTGGAAGAGTTCCGTTCCTGCCAGACCAGCTACCAGGGCAGCGTCACCACCTGGAACGACATGTCCCGTGGCGCCGAGCACTGGATCGAAGGTGCCGACGAGGCGGCCAAGGAAATTGACCTGCATCCGCTGCTCAGCGGCGTGCGTACCGAAGACGAAGGCCTGTTCGTGCTGCAACACAAGTACTGGCAGCAGACCATGCTCAAGGCCCTGGCTGCCGAGCAGTCTAAACTGATCGCCGTGGAGGACGTGCAATGACCATTTCCTATGAAGCGGTACGTGATTTCCTCTACCGCGAAGCACGCTACCTCGACGACCGCCAGTGGGATGAGTGGCTGGAACTGTACGCCCCCGACGCGACGTACTGGATGCCGTCCTGGGACGACAACGATGAGCTGACCGAAGACCCACAGCGGGAAATCTCGCTGATCTGGTACGGCAACCGCACCGGCCTTGATGACCGCATCTTCCGCATCAAGACCGAGCGCTCCAGCGCCAGCGTGCCGGACACCCGCACGTCCCACAACATCAGCAACATCGAACTGCTCGAGCAAGCCGACGGAATGTGCAAGGTGCGCTTCAACTGGCACACCCTGAGCTTTCGCTACAAGACCGTCGACAGCTATTTCGGCAGCAGTTTCTACACCCTTGATGTGCGCGGTGAAAACCCCTTGATCAAGGCCAAGAAAGTGATCCTGAAGAACGACTACGTTCGTCAGGTCATCGATGTTTACCACTTGTGAGGCAGCCGTCATGACCCATTCCATTGCGTTCAATTTCGAAGACGGCGTCACTCGTTTCATCGACGCCAACGCCGGCGAGACCGTGGCCGATGCCGCGTACCGCCAGGGCATCAATATCCCGCTGGACTGCCGCGACGGCGCCTGCGGCACCTGCAAGTGCTTTGCCGAGGCGGGCAGCTACGATCTGGGTGAGGAATACATCGAAGACGCCCTCAGCCCTGATGAGGCCGCGCAAGGCTTTGTCCTGACCTGCCAGATGCGCGCCAAGAGCGATTGCGTGGTGCGGGTGCCGACGTCCTCGGAAGTCTGCCGCACCCGCCAGGCCAGCTACGACGCAACCATCAGTGCGGTGCGCCAGTTGTCCGACAGCACCATCGCGTTGTCGATCAAGGGCGAGTCCTTGAGCAAACTGGCGTTCCTGCCAGGCCAGTATGTGAACCTGGGCATTCCCGGCAGCGAGCAAACCCGCGCCTATTCGTTCAGCTCGTTGCAGCGCGACGGCGAAGTCAGCTTCCTGATCCGCAACGTGCCTGGCGGCCTGATGAGCAGCTTCCTCACCGGCATGGCCAAGGCTGGCGACAGCATGAGCCTGGCAGGGCCCCTGGGCAGTTTTTACCTGCGTGATATCCGTCGACCCTTGTTGCTGCTGGCGGGCGGCACCGGGTTGGCGCCGTTCACCGCGATGCTGGAGAAGATCGCCGAGCAGGGCAGCGAACACCCGTTGCACCTGATCTACGGTGTGACCAACGATTTCGACCTGGTGGAACTCGATCGCCTGGAAGCCTTCGCCGCGCGCATCCCCAACTTCACCTACAGTGCCTGCGTGGCCAGTCCCGACAGCCAGCACCCGCTCAAGGGCTACGTGACCCAGCACATCGAACCCAGGCATTTGAACGATGGCGACGTCGACGTGTACCTGTGCGGCCCACCGCCGATGGTTGAAGCGGTGAGCAAGTACATCGGCGAGCAAGGCATCAATCCAGCGAATTTCTACTACGAAAAATTCGCTGCCAGCGCGGCGTGAGGTTTCCCTCCATGAACAGATTCCACGAAAAAGTCGCGCTGATCACCGGCGCCGCCCAGGGCATCGGTCGGCGCGTGGCCGAACGCATGGCCGCTGAAGGCGCGAAGCTGATCCTGGTCGATCGCTCCGAGCTGGTGTTCGAGGTTCAGCAGCAGTTGGCGAAGGACAGCCAGGTCCTGGCCCTGACCGCCGACCTTGAGCAATACGAGGAATGCAACCGGGTCATGCAAAGCGCCGTCGAGCGTTTCGGTCGACTCGATGTGCTGGTCAATAACGTCGGCGGGACCATCTGGGCCAAGCCATTCGAGCATTACGAGGCGTCGCAGATCGAGGCCGAGGTTCGCCGTTCGCTGTTTCCAACCCTGTGGTGCTGTCATGCGGCATTGCCGTACATGTTGCAGCAGGGCAGTGGCGCGATCGTCAACGTATCGTCGATCGCCACCCGCAGCGTCAACCGTGTGCCCTACGGCGCAGCGAAGGGCGGGGTGAATGCGCTGACCGCCTGCCTGGCGTTCGAAACCGCTGGACGCGGGGTGCGAGTCAACGCCACTGCGCCGGGCGGCACCGAAGCCCCGCCACGGGTTATCCCGCGTAACAGTGCCGAGCAGAGTGAGCAAGAGAAGGTCTGGTACCAACAGATCGTCGATCAGACCCTCGACAGCAGCTTGATGAAGCGCTACGGCACGCTGGATGAACAGGCAGCAGCCATTCTGTTCCTGGCCAGCGATGAAGCGTCCTACATCACCGGCATGATCATGCCAGTGGGCGGCGGCGACCAAGGCTGAAGCGCGTGAACTACAGGCGACGTTGAAACGCTTTGATGATCCGCAGCGTGGCGTCGCTTGGGTTCAGGTTGTGCACCGCATTCAGCGGGTACCAGAGGCAATCGAAAATTTCGTTTTGCGGCCGTGCCTGGTCCGGATTCGGCAACGATGCTTCGTAGACATGGTGACGGGTGCCGCCTGTTTCCAGTTCCATCAGGTACAGCATATCGTCGGCACCCAGCCCGGTTTCCTCCAGCAATTCGCGCGCCGCGGCATCCTGCGCGGTCTCGCCGCGCTCCACTTTGCCCCCGGGCAACATCCAGCGACTCCTGGGTTTGCGCACCAGGAGTATGTGCCGGTCCTGCTCGCAAATGACGGTTGCACGTACTTTCATGGGCTCTTTCAATCCGGAATGTCATAAAACAGTAACAAAAATGCAATATTTGGGCCGCAACCCATTGCATGTTTCCTGGATATTTTGAGCGGCAGGCGTGTCTAAAAGTGCAATCGCACTGCCGTGTGCTGACTCGACGTCCGGTCGGCATCTTCGCGGCAGGGGGGTGTAAGGTAGGGAAGTCAACCCTGTGATCACTGCCAAGATGGAGGTGACTATGAGCGTTCCGATGTTGAACAAGATGCACATGAACGGCTACGACGTACTCAGTGTGAACAACGGCCCGTGGCGGGTCTGCACCCAAGGTGACCGGCTTGGCTCATTTGCCAGTCGCGAAGAGGCGCTGGCCTTTGCGGCGGCGCTGCCTGGCTACAAGGCGCGTCCAGGCAAGCCGCGTAATCAGCAAGCCACGTGATTGCCCCTGTGTGATCGTTCCCACGCTCTGCGTGGGAATGCCGCCAGGGACGCTCCGCGTTCCACTGACGACGCATTAATTGAGCCGTGCGCAACGGTGATGCGGAGCGTCACAGGATGCATTCCCACGCAGAGCGTCACTAGTGTCCGGTAAAAACCGAAGGG
>NZ_APIO01000106.1:0-41411 GCF_000408945.1 Pseudomonas sp. G5(2012) | reverse complement strand
CCCCCCCCCCCCCCCCCCAGAATGCGCTCAAGAGAATTACCCCGGATCGCCCAGAGCACTCTGGTTTGCGGTGCCTCCTGAATCAGACGCACCAGATCCTGTAGGGCGTTAAACGCGGAGTGACTTCAGCTGATCATTGGGACTCTCTATAGAAAAACCACTCACTCTCCGGGCCGCCCAGAATCGTTCAAGGCAAAAGCATGGTCTGGAATCCATTGCTCGGGATCGATCACACGGTGTCGAACTGCACTGCGCGAACGGCTACCTCGTGAGCCCGTTCATTTGCGCCCACACCAATCGTCGTGACAACAAACATGGTGGTTCACTGCAAAACCGCCTACGCTTGTTAAATGATCCCCGAGCCTGTGCTCAGATGATGTATCGGGCTGGAGCGATCTGATTTCCTTCTACCGTCCGCTCTTCGCCAAATCCGGACCTGCCTCGCGTATCGCCAGCAACTGGCCCCTCAATCCGGTCGACCCGACCAGCATGTAAGGCGCAACGGGAAGGCTACACGCACTACCCCACCTGTCGTTCTCAAGCGACCGATGCCGCAGCACCTCTGGAAATAGGGGCGCTGTTCACGTTCTCCCATTGAGGAAGATTAGTATGTATCGGCCGAGCACGATTCCTTACCAGCAGCATCGAGGGTTCAGCCGAACCTTCACTCAGGGTCATTTGAGCCTTGGATTGTTCTTTCCTTTGGAGGCCTTCGATGGGGACACTCCGAGCATGCTCAACCAGGTCGCACTGGCCAAACAAGCAGAGGCGCTGGGCTTCTGCGCGCTCTGGTTCCGCGACGTGCCGCTTCGGGACCCTGGTTTCGGCGATGTTGGCCAACTGTTCGACCCCTGGGTTTACCTGGGCTATATGGCCGCTCATACGTCGGAGATAGCGCTTGGCACTGCCTCCATTGCCATCCCTCTACACCATCCTCTGCACACGGCCAAGGCGTCGGCCAGCGTCGATCAGTTGAGCGCAGGTCGCTTGATTCTGGGGGTAGCTTCCGGCGATCGCCCAGTGGAGTTTTCGGCTTTTGGCGTCGATCCCGAAAGACGCGGAGAAATCTTTCGAGAACACTACGAGGTGATTCGCCAAGCCCACAGCACCAGCTTTGAACCCATCCGCTGGAGCAGTGGTGAGATGCGCGGCGCAGACCTCATTCCGAAACCCACAACCCAAGTCATTCCAATGCTCGTGACCGGCAATAGTCGCCAGTCACTGGACTGGATCGCGCGCGAAAGCGTCGGATGGATCAACTATCCACGTATACCGAACATGCAGCGACTGATCGTGGAAGATTGGCGGCTGGAGGTCATGAAGCAATGTGGCTCCGTCTATAAGCCCTTCACTCAGTCGCTTTACATCGACCTCGATGAGAATCCGTCCACGCCACCCACTCGCATTCATTTGGGGTTCAAACTTGGACGCTACCATCTCCGGTTTTTGCTGGAGTCGCTTGAGGAAATCGGAGTGGACCACGTTATCCTGAATCTCAAATACGGAAAGCGCCCTGCTGCGCAAGTCATTGAGGAGCTGGGTACTCACATCGTTCCGCAATTCGGAGTACAGCCGCTTCCTGAAGAGAATTGATAGGCCGGCCGCTTCCTTGCCGGCCGAGGCGGTATGGTTCAACAGGTTGAAACATCAGGCTGATACCTGTTCAAGGAATATCAGTTGCAACGGCTCTTCGAGCAGGTCATCTACCGTCGCGGCAAAGCGCTGAAAGTACGGCATCGAAAAATGCGCATCCAGCGCCGCCTGATCCCTGAAAGCCTCGCGCATGTAGAACGTGCCCTGCTCGTCACGCAGCTTGAACAACACATAGTCGAGATTGCCCGGCTCTGCGCGAGTCGGCTCGACCAGCGCCAGCAATTCTTGTTTCAATGCCTGTTCTTTGCCTGCTTTGGCCTTGAGCACGGCAATCGATACCAACACGTTACTGGACGTATTCACCGTCAACGCTCCAACAATAAAAAAATGGAAAGTGATGCCGCGGGCAGTTCAGCGGGCCCACAAGCGAGCCCGCCTGATGGATGAGTGAAATCAGAAACCTTCGAGAACGATCTTGCCCCGGGCCTTGCCGCTCTCGACCAGCGCATGGGCACGACGCATGTTTGCCGCATTGATCGCACCGAAGTGCTCGCCCACGGTGGTTTGCAGAACACCTTGGTCAATCAGAGCGCTGACCCGGTTGAGCAGGTGATGCTGGTTGATCATGTCCGGGGTTTCATACAGCGAGCGGGTGAACATCAGCTCCCAATGCAACGACAGCGACTTGCGCTTGAGTGGCATCACGTCGAGGCTTTCGGGATCGTCAATCACACCCAGACGCCCTTGCGGCTTGAGCACGTCGATCAGTTGTGCAAAGTGCTGTTCGGTGTGAGTCAGGCTGGCGACATAGTCGATCTGCGGCACGTCGAGCGCTTGCAACTGTGCGAGCAGTGGCTGGCTGTGATCGATCACGTGATGCGCCCCCAACTGCCGCACCCAATCAGCGGTTTCCTGGCGTGAGGCAGTTCCGATGACGGTCAGGCGGGTCAACTGTCGGGCCAGTTGCACCAGCATCGAACCGACGCCGCCAGCCGCTCCAGTGATCAACAGGCACTTGCCCTCCCCCGAACCCTCGACGACACCAAGCCGGTCAAACAACAATTCCCATGCAGTGATCGAGGTCAACGGCAACGCGGCCGCATCGGCTGCACTCAATGAACGAGGCTTGCTCCCGACGATCCGCTCATCGACCAAATGGAATTCGCTGTAGCTGCCGGTGCGGGCAATCGAGCCGGCATAGAACACTTCATCGCCCGGCTGAAACAGCGTCACTCCAGAGCCGACCTCGCGGACAATGCCTGTGGCATCCCAGCCGAGGATTTTCGGTTCTTTTGTGAAAGTTCCGGCGCGCACCTTGGTGTCGACCGGATTCACTGATACCGCGCGAACTTCAACCAGCAGATCCCGTGGGCCAGGCGTGGGCATCGGGAGGTTGATATCAATCAATGCTTGTGGATTGTCGATGGGCAAGGCGTGTTCGGTAAAGGTGATGGCTTTCATGGACACTCGCTGTCTGAAGGGTTGGTGCATTCACTTGCGGCCATCTTCGACTTCCCATGTACAAAGAAAAACAAGCAGAATGCGCCAACACTTTCACTGCAGGAGTGAAAATGATCCGCATCGATGATCTTGGTTTATTCATCCGCAGCGCCGCGCTGGGCAGTTTCACCGCAGCGGCGCTGGAGGTTGACTTGCTGCCTGGTCAGGTCGCGGCCGCCATCAAACGTCTGGAACGCGAACTGGACGTGCGACTGTTCGCCCGCACCACTCGCAGCCTGCGATTGACTGCCGAGGGCGAGCAATATCTGCCCACCGCCCACGCAGTGCTTGAAACCCTGAAGCAAGGCAAGGAAAACCTGCGCGGTGAGAACGCCACGCTGCGGGGCGTACTGCAAGTGACAGCGCCGTCCGATCTGGGGCGCAACATACTGCTGCCGTGGTTGACGCTGTTCCGCCGTCAGCATCCGGAATTGACGTTGCGTTTTTTCCTGTCGGACCAGATGGCCAATCTGTTTCGCGACCCGGTGGACGTGGCGATTCGATACGGCCCGAATGAAGACGCCAACTACGTGGCACTGCCGCTTGCACCGTGGAACCAGCGGGTGCTGGTTGCCTCGCCGGAGTATGTGCAACGCTGCGGTGCTCCCCAAACGCCGGATGACTTGAGCAAGCATCCCTGCCTGCTCTATTGGCAAAATGGCCGGGTCTACGACAAGTGGAACCTGGGCGGGCAAACCGTGCAGGTTTCAGGACCGTTGTTCAGCGACGACGCCGATGTCGTGCGGCGCTGGTCATTGGAGGGTGAAGGTATCGCCTACAAATCCTGGCTGGATGTCAGTGCAGATATCGCTGCAGAGCGTCTGCTTGTGCTGCTGCCGGATTATCCCGGGGAAGCTTCACCGTTGAGCCTGGTGTGCCCACATCGCAAGCAGATCAGCCCTGCGGTTTCTCAGCTTTATACGTGGTTGAGGGGCCAGTTTTCTGCTCTGGAGCCCCGTTGAACCGAATGACGGCGATTGATGCCAATCCGCAATCCCCCTGCACACCACCAAGGCCGTAACCAGTGTCGATCAGCTCAGTGATGGCCGCCTGTTACTCGGCGTGACGTGCGGTGAGGGTGGATCAGCAATCCGCCAGGTGGCAAAAACTTAATCAAAGAAGGCCAGGGTGCGAACTTCGATACTCTCGCGCGGTGGGGCTCCCGGCCGCGTATTTGGGTCCCGGAAGGCGGTATGGGGCGTGAAGCGGGCTCGGCCGTCGTGACGCGAGTCATACCCCTTGATCAGCAAGACTTCGTCACGGCGCATGTCCGGAAAATAGTACCAGCGCTGGTGCGGATTGTAGGCCAGGTGGTAGATCTCACCGATACGATCCGGATAGACCAAGTCGGTGGCCAGCAGGTCGTCGGGGTCGAGCGTCGAGGCGTCCAGCACGGCCAGCGGCGAGCGCTTGACGGGCCCGCTCATCGGACGCCAGAGGTTGATCTGGGCCACCGGGACCGCTGCCAGTGTGACGGCCTGATCCCCGCCCAGCGCGTCGCGGATACGCTCAGGCCCCGAGCGCTCGGTGTAGTCATTATGCACACGGCTGGCTGGGCCGCGAATACCCCGTCGCTCGGCGTCGCTGCGCCTGGTGTGGTCGAAAATGACGACCCGGCTCGCGCCCGTCAACTCCATGATCAAGGCCTTGACCTCGTCATAGTAGACGCTTTCCACTGAGGTATCGTCGTAGAGGTCGTCAACCACCGTATCCCGCCGATGCAGTTCAAACCCCTGTTTGTCCAGAGAAAGGCTGTCTGCCAAGGGACGACCGTTGTGTATGGGGACCTCGCGCTCCTCCTGCTCAGCAAAGTAGTGCGGTTCACTATCACCAGTCAGAGCTTCGGTATGCACGTAGGGCTTTGCATCGTGCTTGACCAGGTAGGTAAGTGTCGTGATGACACTGGCGGGCATATCAGTTGTGCACTTCAAGTAACACCTCCCGGTCTGCTGACCGCATCCGGCGTGGTGTCCCCGTGGCGGCGCTGAAGCTTGCAAGTAGACTCTCGATCGTATGCCTTCGAACGGACACTTTCAAATGCTCCCCGAGGTGCATGATCCCCGACCGCTAGAAATCTCTCACCTCGGCACCGACGACCAGCTTTTCCAGGACTGGAGCGTCGGACTCCAGGCCCGCGCCCAGGGCGCGAGTTCGTGGCGGCCGGGTCGTCCAGGTGACGAGGTGGACACTCGTTAGAGAAGCGGAATGCTATAGCTTACAAACACTCGATTCTGATCTACGTTACGAGCCGCTTCGCTGTTGGACTTGCCGTTACGCCAGCCGAACCCGACGCCTTTGAGCGCTCCGGACTGAAGGACGTAGTCCAGGCTAATGTCTCTTTCCCATTCCTTTTGGTTGTCGCCTGACGTCGTTTTAATATTATCGCCGGAGAGGTACATGACCGAGCCTTTCAGGCCAGGGACACCCAGAGCGGCGAAGTCGTAAGCGTACTGACCGAAAACTGTGCGCTCGCCTGCGCGGGCGAAACTTTGGATCAGGCGGTCTGTATACAGATACATGCTTGCTCCACCGGCGCCCTTGTCTACCAGGCTACCCTGACTGAGTTGAGTGAAGTTGCTGCCATCCGACACACTTTGGTACCCCGCAGTAATCGCGTGGCCACCCAGTGTGTAAATCAACGCGGCACTCCAGGTACGGTTGTCGATCTCTCCATCACCGTTTTTGGTGTAGCCACTCATTCTGTAGCCTGACGTACCGGCGCTATTTGCACCTGAGGAGTCAGTGTTGAAGTAGCGCAGGTCGGTTTTAAGGGACTGATTGTCCGAGAGCGCCAGGGTGTGAATTAATCCCAAAAAATGCTGTTTATAGTAGTTATCGAGGTTGGCGTAGTAGTACTGGGCTGTCAGATCCTTGGTGACGTTCCAATCGCCCCCGGCGAAGTCAAACTGATTGCTTTCACGCGTACCACCAGCAACGGCCAACCCCGTCTGATCGGTCGAACCCCGTCCTGTTGCATGTTCGATCCGACCTCCAGTCAAGGTCAGCCCCTTGAACTCGCTCGAAGTGATTTGACCGCCCTCGAAAGTTTGTGGAAGCACGCGCCCATCGTTGGCGACCAGAATTGGGAGTTTCGGAATCAAAGTGCCGTAGCGAAATTCAGTTTTCGACATTTTGACTTTGCCGGTCAGCCCCAGCCGGCTCCACTCGTCGACGGCACGGTTGTCACTGTCAGAAGGCATCATGGTGCTGCCGACATGCCGTCCTTTGCCGCTGTCCAGGGTAACCCCCAGCAACCCCAGGCCATCGACACCAAAACCAACTATTCCATCGGTATAGCCCGATTTGAAGTCCAACATGAAACCCTGCGCCCATTCTTCGGTTTTGGAAGGGGCGGCAACGCCATCGCGGTTGTCGTTATTGAAATAGAAGTTTCTCATTCCCAAGGTGGCTTTGCTATCACTTAGGAAGTCAGCATGCGCCTGGGCACTCAGGGTGACACTAAGAAACAACGAACTCGCAGCAATTTTTTTTCGACTCACTTATATAGCGCTCCATTTGTTATTTTCAAGTAATAGAAGCAACGCAAAATCTTTCAGCTCAACGCAACGCATACAAGGGAACGGTATTAAATTAATTTAACCAGACCGATAAATGGCGCGCGATTTTATTATGCTGAACACTCATGGCACATTTAGATAAATGAGCCAGTGGCCTGAGCGATTAGTTCGTTAATCAAAAACAGCCAGAAACAGGCGTTTAAACAATTTAAATGGATAAACGAATTGCCCCCTGTCCAGGAGGGATCGCAGCGTCGTCGGCGTAGCAGTCAAGGCCGCGCAACAATGCGGCGTCCTCGACTCGGGTCTGACGGGCGCCGATATGGCCGATCTGGCTTTCGGTAGCAGATGGGAAACTGGTCATTTTTTCGCGGCTCTTGTTGTTATACAGCGCGATAGCGTTAGAGCCGAGTGTGTGAGAAAGGCACAGGAAGCGCCTTGCCTGGGGAGATGGAGTTCTGCACTGGGGTCGGAAAATTTGCCCTAGCGTCTGATTTTCGAGGCTGGGCCCCGACAGCATTGCCGGTCAGGGATAGGTGGAGATCTCCAAATGCTAAACCTCCAGATGGCGTCAATAAGAAGTTAATGGTTGAGCAACGGTAATGTCACCACAAACTCGCTCCCCTCCCCATCTCCTGCACTGTGGCCAGTCACTGTGCCACCGTGAGCTTCGACCAACTCTCGCACCACCGTCAAACCAATGCCCAGGCCCGCCCCGTTAAACCCCACCGCGTGAACGTCCTGCACAAAGGGCTCAAAAACGAACGGCAATGCCTTGGCGGTAATCCCAATGCCGGTATCGCGGACGCTTATCTTCACCACGCCGTCCTCGGCGGTCACCGAAAGGCAGACGGTGCCGCCCGCCGGCGTGTATTTGGCGGCATTGCCCAGCAAATTGCCAAGAACTTGAATCAGCCGCAGAGGGTCACCCTTCACCATCAACGCGCATTCAGGCAGATCTGAGTTGAACTGCAACTGGTGAGAGATCATGACGGGTGTGCAGATGTCTTTCGCTTCGTGGATGATCTGCGTCATATCGACAACGCTGCAATCGAGATGAAACTTGCCGGAGCTGGCGCGGGCGACGTCGAGCAGATCCTCCACCAATCGGGACATGTGCTGCACCTGACCTTCGATCAACTTCTGCATGCGCGGCAGCTCCTCACTGGGCACCCGCACCAGTCGACCGGCGATCATGCTGATGGGCGTCAGGGGATTGCGCAGCTCGTGGGCCACCATCGTCAGGACTTTGCGTTGCTGTTCCAGCGCCTGTTCAGCAGCTGCTTGCAAGTGTTGTGCGCTGAGCGCGGCGATCACCAACTGCTCGTTGGCTTCGCGCATTTCCAGGTACAGCCGCTGCTCTGCTGTGTGCGTTCTGGTTTTTCTGCATCGGACTGTGCCAAAAGGATCGCCAGGACCAATTGCTGATTGGCCTCGATCAGTTGTTCGAGCTGCTGGTTATCGGCGAGCTGGGCGTTGGCGTCGTTCAGTTCCTTGTGCAAGGCCGCGAGCGCCGCGCGCGCCTCGACGGTTTTCTGGCCAAGCAGGAACAGCTCACGAGCGGCGTTGACCAGCGCCTGCTCGTTCTTGCCATTGGCCTCATTCATGATGGTTTATTCACCCGTGGTCTTTGCCCAAACGCCGCCTGGTAGGCCGTCCGCCGAGCAGGCCTTCCTGGTCAGACAACATTTCGCCAATCTGCAATCCGTTATCGTCAATCTGGTACAAGCGCAGCTCATCGGAATGAGCACTCGCTCGCACTTTGACGACGGCCATGATGCGCAACAGACGGCTCTCCACTTCGATATAGCGCTGGACTATGATGGCGTCGGTGAGAAACGCTGTTCCGTAAGGGCTGAAACGCAGGTCGGTATAGCGGTCTTCCAGTTCCGAGGTCATCAGCACGCTGACGCCGGCGCTCGTCAGGGCCGTGACCATTCGCGACAGGGATTCACGGAAATCTTCGCGGAACGTCGGTGCCAGCGCGAGTTCGAACCCCGACAATGAATCGATGACCACGCGGGTCGCTTTCAATCGGGTAATTTCGCCCAACAACAAGTGCACGATTTCATCGATGGATAAATCAGGGGCGCGGCTGTCGACCAGGCCGACCTGACCGCTCCGAATCAGCGTTGCGAGGGTCGCGTTCTGCGAATGATTGGGCCGTTGCTCGAACACCGCGATCACACCGGTTTCGCCATTGCGCGCACCTTCGGCAAGGAAGGCGGCCGCCAGTATGCTCTTGCCCGAACCCGACGGCCCGGCCACCAACAACGAGTAACCCCGAGGCAGACCGCCTCCCAGCATCCTGTCGAGCTGCGGCACACCCATTTTCAGGCGCTGGAGCGGAAACTCCAGTGGCGCTTCAACAGGGTTGAAAGCAGCCGGCGCAAAGACCTTGATGCCCGAGGTGGCGATGCGGAAGGTGTGCAGCCCCGGCAAGGTTGGCTGGCCACGCATCTTCATGATTTCCATCTTGCGCACCATGGAGTTGCGCTGAACACTCTGGCGCAGCCAGATCAGGCCATCGGCCACGGTGAAAATCGGGTTGGTCTCGGTTTCGGTGAAGTACTCGCCAATCAGGAAGGTCGTCGCGTGCCAGGTGGTCATTAGCATGCCCAGTTGCTGAACGAACTGCGGCAGGTTGTTGTTGGGGTTGTTGCGGGTCTGGCTGGCCAGTACCACCGATCGGAAAGAGTCAACGAACACCAGCGCCGGTGAATGAATCTCTACCTCGTTGACGATCCGGCGCAACACTTCGTCCAGGTCCCCGGCCAGCGTGTCGTCAGCCAGGTTGATGTAGCGGATCGAGCGGTTGATCGCTTCGTTGTCAAAAAAGTCGAACTGCTGCTGATATCGCAGCATCTTCAGCGGCGGCTCGCCCAGCACTGTAAAGAACAACGCGGGGCGATCAGGCGTCGCCAGGGCAAACATCATTTGCGCCAGGGTGGTTTTGCCGCAGCCAGGCGGGCCGGCAATCAGGTTGAACGAAAACTCCGGCAAACCACCGCCCAGCACCTCGTCCAATCCTGGCACGCCGGTGGCCAGGCGGTTGATAGTCACTTTGGTGCTCATGGCGAGTTTTCCTGCGAGGGGGTGTCGCTCAAAGGAGGTTCCCACACGTCGCGAAGCAACCTTGCAGTAAGCGAGGACCCGATAAGTGTGGTGAGTAATTCATAGAAGGTGATCAACATCACTTCACCGAAGAGCAACGCATCGGCTTCGCTTTGTTCAAGGAGGACCTGCTTGAGAGCATTCAAATCAAACGTAACCTGTGCACGATCATAGATACCGGCCAGGCGCGGATCCCGGGAGGTGCACAGTTGAAGGCTGCGCCGATAAAGCGCAGCCCCGCCTTGGTGACCAATGATGGGCGTGAGGGCGGCGTCCATACCCTGCAAGGTTGAAACAATCGCTCGCGCGATCGCTGCAATGTCAGCGTTGGCGCCAATCCGGTGCGCCAGAGAAGCTACAATCTGGCGGCTCTCTTCGCTTAGCGCGGACATGGCTAAATGGTTTCCGATGGACAGGGTTTGATGGTACACCCTATTGCTGACTATCAAGCGCTTATCAGACGCGGCATACCCATTGCCAGCACCGCCGCGTTGATCATGCCGCCAGTGCTTGTACATCGTTACACCAGCGATAGGGCACATCAGCCTTTGGCGTGCGCCCCGTATACGCAATGCTCATACCGAACGCCTGGGCTCGCAAAGCCACTGCTCTGCCAATCCTTTTCGTTGAGCAGCGAATACGAGTGGCAGTCGAAATGCTCGCGCAGGCGGATGTTGAAACTATCGGGCAAGCGCGACAGCAGTAGCAAAGTGGGTTTCATCGCGTGGTCACTCTCGGCAAGGTTCAAGGCACCAGCGGCATGGGCGTCCGCCATGCCGCCGCGACTGGAGAGGAAGGCTTACTCAAAAACGCAGGAAGTCAACCTGATGGATCAACGCCTTGCGCGTTGTTCAGCGAGGGCTATTTAATGGGTGTCAAAATCAAACGATGGAACATAGCCTGCGCCGAGCAGATGTGGACACTTCGACGACACAAAATCATCACTTAATAAATCATCCGGACTTTTATACCGACTCGTGAAAACCCCAGTGATATTTAAAAGAGTATGTGGCAAGGATGATATGCTGATTTTCTGACTCTCTCTTTCCCTCAGCTTTAAAAGCTTGAGCGATTGCTGGCTTGAAACATTATCGGACGCCCAGATAAATGCCGAAACCGGGAGGTCATATTTATTGCCAATTCCATGACCCAAGAGCCCTCGACTGTCATCCATCATGTTTTCACCATGATCCGATGAATAAAACAAGACAGATGGTTTTTTGCTTAACTTCAATTGATCAATAATTGCGCTTAATAGCCAGTCCGCATATAAAATACTGTTATCATATTCTGCGGTAATTTTGTCCTTGAAGCTGTTTGTTGACGGCTGGAATTTATCAAAATGTTCTGGGTATCGGCGTGAATACTCAAAATGACTACCCTTGACATGAATAAATATGGCTTTCTTTTCTGTATCGCTTTTTTTCAGTATTTTTTCATATTCTGAAATTAATGCTCCATCATAGCTTCTCTCGAAATATTGACGGTACTGTGCCTCTGCAGCTATTTGTGGAATTATTCCTCCAAAACTATCAACCTCCTGTACAGACAACCAATAGGTCATGTACCCGGCTGCGCGATATATACTCACCAATGATTTGGTTGATACAATGGATTCCCAATCCCATATAGGCTCAAGACTCAGCATTGAAGGAACCGCGAACGAGGTATATGGGGCTGTCGTGCAAATATTATTAAACTTGAAAATCCCCGCCTGCTTACCGAGATTTGGGGTTGTTTCCTTGTTATAACCGTAGAGGGACCAGTTGTGCGGCCGTGATGACTCACCGATCACAAAAACAATGGTTTCTATATTTGATTGATCCGACATGCTGGTTATTTTTACATCAGATTCTCGACGGCGCTTGATAAGTTTCTCCGTCCCCAAATACAAGTTTGCAGTAAGGGCCATTTGCGACAAATAACCTACTGGCGTGCTTTGATCTTTTGCAAGGAGATCCATGACTGCAGATTTCCCGAGAGAATTAAGTTTGACGGTTTTATAAAAATACGCCCCATACCCCACTAGCAAGGCGCTAACAACCAGAACAAAAATACCTTTGTTTTTATATAATTCGCGCTTATGCAGGCCTATTAATCCAGCCCCATAGCAAATAACAAAGATCACCAAAACGATACTGATGGACTGCCAATAGGTCGGTAAAAATTCGCTGGCTTCCTTATGGTTTGTCAAGCCAATAAACATATAGGCCGCTGTTAATTTCGAGTTGAAATTTAAAACCAAAAAGAGATCAACAGCTGCCAGCAAATAAAATGGCAGCAGAATGATGTGAACTTTGAATTGATTGGATGAAATAAATCTAATCGCCAAAAGCCACAACACCGACATGCCAAGGGTGTAAAAGACCAACAAATCAATTTTAGAGTATTGATAGTTTGTTAGCGTTCTAACAATCAACGGTGAAAGCAGATATGACCACAGTACTAAATTTGGCCATTCTGCTTTTAGTATTTTAGATGAGTAATCGATAATTTTGGCGGAGTTTTTCATTTGATAATTATTCTCGCAGGACACCCACATGCCTCCTCAGAGGGTAGCTCCAATTGGCGCGCTCGCTGTATCCTGTTAAAAATATTCTCTCCTTTGGCGACCAAACGTAGCGAGTCTCGGCTATTGCCAGCAAGCTTGTCGCGAAAAATCCAACTTGCAGAGCCCTCGAGGGCACGCTAACCCTCCAGGCGCCGCAAGGCTTGACACTGTTACCCCAGGCATTCTGGGGCAAATGAAGAAGCAGCCCGCGACCTACCTTGATGGCCGTTATACAATCAAGTTCGACGGCGTGCAGGGTTCGAACTGACGTTGCAATCTGTGCTTGCACAGCAATAGTGCCCAGGAAATCGGAGACAGCCCCTTATATAAATAATCAATCAGGCTTCTTATAAATTCGCTAATTTCGCTTGATTACATGAAAACGGCCACGTCAACACCAACTAAGTCGTTTGCGCTGGAGCCTCCGTCATGCCTTCGAAAACTTGCGCTTTATCGAAAGCGTTTCGCCGAAGCCGGTGCGCCCCCGACGACCTCGAATCCCTCGATGACCCGGCGAAATTTCCCTTTACGTGCAACAGCGATCTACGCGACAACTGTGCAGGAGCAACGTCTGGTCCCGCGCGCGCGCAACCGCATAGCCAACTGATCGGCAGTCAGTTACCCGCCCAGACCCTCGATGTACGCCTCTGCCGCTGTAACTGCAGCGCTTGCGCCTGCTTGATCGGTTGCGGACGCAGCGCCTGAATGCCACGCAAGACATCACGTACCCGCGACGCTTTGGTCGGGTCATCGAAGCCGCATTGCTGTTGCCACTGAGCCATAGCCGCCAGGTGCGTGCGCGGTGTTGCTGGACAATTGAGCGCCATAGGCCGCCAGGTAGCGCGCCGGCAGCACCCCCGCCCCACTCCGTTTCAAAGTGCTCGACCGCTTGCGCATGGCGCCGCTCGTACTGTCGCTGCGCGCCGCTGGCAGTGGCGGCGCCGACGAAGGTGCACCGGGTCCGCGAGGCTGGGCGCCTAACGCTTATGCGGCTTACGCGAGGGATCTGGACGGTAACAAGCTGGCCGCTTACTGCTTCAAGGCCGCGTAAGCCGCATTGGCGCTGCGCTTAAATAGGAACATGGTTACTTCGCGAGTTTGCCGGTGACCCTGTTCCACCTTTTGTGTAGCGGGCAGCCGGTTGAATCCACAGCCCGCGGGAGACGCTCATACCAGAGCGCCTTTTGAGCGGGCTTTCCAGTGTGTTAAGTCGAGGTACCGAACAACCCACCGCCGCAACAGTGACAGCACCGGACAAGGCAATTACAATTTGATTAACATCCAGCGACTTGAGCGATTGAATACCCCATGGAAAGCAAGACTGCGCGCCTCACCGTGCTCATTGATCCCGTCAAGAAAAAAGCTTTCGAGGACCTCTGTGCAGCACAAGACCTGACGTCTTCGCAGGTGGTCCGCCAACTGATTCGTGACTACCTGGACACTCACGGCGCCAGCTATTCGACCAAGAGCAAGCATGCCACCAGCACCAAGTCATAACTACGACGGACAGTAGTCTCTAGAGAGTCGGCGTACCCTCTACATGACTGACAGCTTCAGCCAACGCAGTGTTGAAGTCGGCGTGGTAATGCTCCAGACCAATTTCTTGCAGGATACCCACCCTATCGAGCTTGTTGAGCACCTTCGTGTTCGCTTCGCAGAGCTTCACCACGATATGCCGCTTGTGCAGCTGCTGAATAACCTCCTCCAACACTTGCAAGCCCGTGATATCCATAAACGGTACGCGCTTCAGACGGATAATCAGCAGGTTTGGGTCAGTGTGGGTCTGAGCTATCACACGCTCGAAGGTCTCGGCCGCAGCAAAAAACAATGGCCCTTCAATCGTATAAATCAAAAGCCCTGGCGGTAGGCGAGTATGGCCATTGGTCCTCAGCTCTTCTTCAAGCTCGTGCTCCACGACCTGTTGCACTTCCACCGATGAGGCCATGCGGCGCATGAAGTGCAGCATCGCAAGAATGACGCCGATATTCACGGCGATCACCAAGTCACTGAACACCGTGAGGCTGAAAGTGATGAGCAGGATGGATACGTCTGCGCGTGGGGCTCGTTGGACCATGCGTTTGAAGTGCTTCAACTCGCTCATGTTGTATGCGACCACGAATAGAATGGCAGCCAGGGCGCACAGTGGGATGTTTGAGGCTAGAGGTGCCAGGAACAGAACAATAAGCACCAAGGTGACCGCATGCGTAATGCCGGCCAGCGGGCTCGTGCCGCCGTTACGGATATTGGTTGCAGTACGGGCAATGGCCCCGGTAGCTGCAAAGCCGCCAAACAATGGTGTGACCAGGTTGGCGACCCCCTGACCGATCAGCTCCTGATTGGAATCGTGCTTGGTGCCCGCCATGCCATCGGCCACCATCGCGGACAGCAGCGATTCGATTGCTCCAAGCATGGCGATAGTGAACGCCGGACCAATCAAATCGATGACGCGGGACGGCGTGATTTCAGGCAGGCTCAACGCTGGCAAGCCTTGAGGTATACCACCGAATGCACTGCCAATCGTGGCTACCCCCTCGAAATGAAAGGTTGACTGTATTGCTGTAGCGACCGCCATTGCGACCAGCGGCCCAGGCACCCGTTTGAGACCGGGAATTCTGGACGCGGTGATGACCAGGAAAAGGCTAAGTAGCGCCAGCAGGGTGGTGACCATGTGAAGATCCGGCAGGGCCTGTAGCAGATGCCAGAGCTTTTCATGGAAATGCTCTCCACTGATCGTCGGTAATCCGAAAAAGTCTTTCCACTGCCCGACCCAGATGATCACACCGATGCCCGCGGTGAATCCGACAATCACCGGGTCGGGGATAAACTTGATGATCGCACCGAGCCGTGCCATCCCCAGCAATAACAAGATGGCCCCCGCCATCATCGTGGCGATTTGCAGTCCGTCAACGCCATGCTTGGCCGTGACCCCCGCCAGAATCACGATGAACGCACCTGTAGGTCCGGCAATCTGCAAGCGGCTTCCCCCAAAGAGTGAAACCAGCAGACCACCGATGATTGCGGTGTAAATGCCTTGCTCAGGTTTGACGCCAGATGCAATGGCAAACGCCATTGCCAGAGGGAGCGCCACGACCCCGACGATCACGCCAGACACCATATTGCGAAGCCAGTGCCCTCGCCCCAACAACCCCGCCTTCCATGCCTCACCTATCGCAATCATGGCTAGCCCCTCAGTGGATGCATGTGCATAATATTAACATACAGTGATAATTCAAATGCCCTAGGTCCACTGCTTCGAGCGGCTGGAGATGTTTATAGTGAAAGCTCAGATGGAGCTGGGCGGGCATGCACTGCAAATAGAGAATTTTGAGAGCGCGCGTAGCGTGGTGACAGACATGAATCGTAAAACTGTGCAAACCAAACATGCCGAAGGCGTGACCTTCGACACCCATGTGATCGCAAACCCGACCAACCCCAAGGAGTGGATAGTGTTCTTCAAGAAGGACGCTGGCAGGAGTTATTTCTTGGTTGATGACAACGAGGAGGTCGAGTCTTTTGGGCATCTGGATGACTTGATCGCCGAGCTTCGAGACCTGGGCCTCAAGACCGCTGAAATCCACTTTTAACCCTTGGATCACGCCTTGGAGACATAATCATGTCAGTGATAGTTGACTGGGCACAGGCAGGTCGAACTAGACCCTGCATGGCTATTTGATACCGCGCTTGGCGGGTGGCCAATGACCGACGCCGCAGACTGGCTCAACGAAGCCGACAAGGCGCTGTATGCGGCCAAGAACAGTGGGCGCGATAAGGTCCATTTCACCTTGGGCGACATCGTCAACGCACCTTGAATCACAGTGGATTCGCTAGCCCCGTTGTAAACCAATTTTTACAGCAACTAGATGGTTTCATCGTGGGCTATGCCCAGGGTGCAACCCAGATCATTTTTCGCAGGGGTAGCCAGCATGGAAGGCGAGCATCGTTAAAAAGCTACTGTCGATGGCGCGTGTGCCTGGATACGACTTCAGTAAGTCAACCACATTTCGTACTCGTTGGCCTATCTTGATATCCCACACTGGGAAGCAAAGTCACATGTGGTCCTGACGAGATACGCTTAAGCTTTTCATCTGAATGATAACGGGGTCTTTAAGTGACAAGCCGCGTGACTAAGCAACCAGCCGTTCTTCTGTCATCGAGATAATCGTGTCCAGCCCACGTCAAACGATAAAAAATATTGTCCGGAGTATCGTAGTGTTCTGAGTATTTCTTCACGAATCCAGCATCTTCGAGGATCTCCATCTGATACTCCAAGCTTCTTTGGAAATCTCCAAGATGCTCACTATCATCAGAGATGCCATAGTCGTGTTCAAGCTGATGCGTAATTTCCGAATATGAAGACCCAACGGATATCAGGCTGGATTCAATGCACGACAAAACTCCAAAAATCAGCGTGTTGTCTCGTTTCACATTGCACCCCACAGAAATTAACTACTTTGGTTCGATTCTATTCTTATCGAATTGCTTATAGAAACAAAAAATCCGGCTTGGCTCCTGAGTCTTAAGACCTGCGACGACCAACCCACTGTTGAAAAAAAATCGCCTCTGCGAACGGGATTTCTCCCGCTCGCTGGCGATCTGTCAGCTGGAGGTATCGACTGCACGCTTTTCGATTGCCGGGGGTGTCCAGAGGCCCTTCGTAATTGCATCATCCGGCCAATAAGCTCGCAGGAAGAGGGAGAAGTCCGCCCCTTTCGGTGCCGGTAGCCAATTACTTTCCTTGTCCGCGCCTGGCGACTCGGCCTGTACATAGAATGTCAGCGAGCCGTCAGCATTGGTCTTCAGATCCTGGTTTTTCGTGCCGAGCGAGTAACGGTTGAGCGGGTTGGGCACAAAAAAGTGCGCAGAGTCATACGCAGTGAGCGACCAGAAGCCCTTCACTGGCGGCAATTGTCCTTTCGCGAAGGTGACCGTGTAAGCAGTCGCACCATTGAGACGCATGCCGGCTGCATCGAGGTCTTGATAGAAGTACCGTGTCTCGTTGGGTGCATTCACCAGGATGTTCGACTTCGCCACGGCGGTGCGTGTGAAATAGTCGGTGCCAAAGTGTGCCCCATTGGTGATGGTGGACCAGTGATGGGGTAGCTCAATGCCCCAGTTGCGGAACTGTAGCAATGGGTCGATCAGTTCCCGATCGGCTTTTTCCGCCTCGTCGATCATCGCCTGCTTCAATTCCGGATTTTTCTGCGCAGCGGCGATCACGGCCAATACTTGCGCATAACGCGCCGCCTCTCCAGCCACCGCCGGTGCCAGGTCCAATACGGCCGGCAACTGATCGAAAAAGACGTCGGGACGCACCCAGCGGGTTTCGCCCCTGGCGTCATCGCGCTTCGGGAAGACCGGCAGCTTTCGCCAGTCCTGGCGTTTCATAGTGCCGTCGTATTCGGCGACTGGATAGACGTTGATGCCTTGGATGACCTCTTGCACCGCTTGCCTGTCCTGCGGCGTGTCATCTTGAAAAACGCGTGGGCCGACGAAGGCGGCATTGGATTGAGTCCGGATCACTCGGGTAATGCCCTTGGGCACCGTACCCTGCCAGTTCGGCCCCACGACCAGATAAAAACCGGGTTTGGTTCCGTACATTACGCCCAGGCCATTGATGCTTTCAGTGCGTAGATCGGAGAGTTGAATGACCCAGAATCGTTTGCCGAAGTCAGGTATCTGGATGACCACCGGGCTGTCATTGAGCGCCAGGTAACCAGCGCCGTAAACGACGTCCTGGTTGGGACAGGCGATGGAGCGCTGATCCGGCTTGATGTAATCGCTGAGCATGGTCAGGCGATTGTGGGGTGCGATTGGCAGCGTGCCGCCAATGAGCCCTTGCTCGGGAGCTTTGGCGTAAGCCAGGCGCCGATTGTACATGTTGACCATTGGCCAGGCCCAGAACCAGGCATCACGCGCCACCAGGCGAGCGTATGCTTCGGTAATACGGGTATTTTCGGCTGGCCCTGAAGGCAGTACCAGCGCTTGCGAGGGCACGGCTTCTGCCTGGGCGAGCACAACGGGTGCGGCGGTGCCGAGCAGCGCAGCCATTGCGATCGGCAGTATCTGTCCCAGTGCCCTGGAGGTTCCTGACATCTCTCTCTCCTTCGATTATCCAAGCGATCATCGATCGTCTTGTTGCGAATCAGGCTGCGCAATGCACCGACCTCACTCGATTACAACCGCTCAACGAAACGCAAGCCGGGTCGGTCTGTTGCATCACGGGTGCCTTTACCCGCTGTCGATGAGCAAACACTGTGCTCCCTGCTCCCTGGTTTCTCCCCCCCCAATTGGAGAGGGTCGTCGATTTCGAAGCAAAGGAAACCCGCTGCGGCCTCGGCTCTTTCGAAGTCATCCGACAAGAAAGACAAGGCAGGCAAGCCGGCGAAAAAGAAACAGTGACATCCGCTATCCGCCAGGGCGTTACGCCCTAGCTTGCTCGACCCCTGCTGCGTTCAACAGCAATCAGCAAGAACAGGGCTGTCGCGGCCAACAATGCCCCCGCGAGGAACGTATTGACTGAGCCCATGCCTTGCCATATCGCACCCGCCAGAACGCTGGCGATCAGCATGCATACACCACTGACCAGATTGAAAATACCGAAGGCGGTTCCCTTCAGGTCCATGGGCGCGGTATCCGCTACCAGCGAGGCAAGAATGCCCTGGCTGAATCCCATATGAAGCCCCCACAACGCGACACCCAGCATCATCGTGATGATCGAACCGGATCCAGCGATCACCAGATCCGCCAGGATGAGTAATCCCATGCCCATGCACAGCAGCTTCGTACGGCTGATGCGATCAGACAGCCAGCCGGCGGGATAAGCGGACAACGCATAAAAAATGGCCATGACTACCATCACCAGCGGAACCCAGGCGACCGACAGGCCTGTCTGCTGCGCCCGTAAAACCAGGAACGCCTCGCTGAAACGGGCAAGTGTAAAGACGCCGCCAATAACGACGACCCACCAATAGCCACGGGAGAAGCCGGGAAGGACTCGCCAATGAATGGGAGATCGGAACGTTCGCTCCCTGGAGACAGGCGTGGGCTCCTTGACCCCCACGAAGATGAGCGCCACCGCCACTATTGCCGGGATCACTGCAAACCACAGCACAAGCTGGATATCGGCAAGCCATAACATCAGCACGATGGCCATGGCAGGGCCAAGAACAGCGCCTACGGTGTCCATCGACTGGCGCAGCCCATAACAGGCACCACGGATTGACGGCGGCGACACATCTGCAACCAGGGCATCTCGCGGTGCACCCCGGATGCCTTTGCCGATTCGATCCAGAAAGCGTGCGGTGAAGACCACTTCCACCGAGTGTGCCAGGGGAAAAAGGGGCTTGCTCAGAGCCGCTACGCCATACCCAAGCAGTAACAATCCTTTGCGCCGCCCCATGAAGTCGCTGATCGCCCCGGAGAACACCTTGATGAGCATCGCGGTCGACTCGGCAACCCCCTCGATTACCCCGACGGTCAATGCACTGGCCCCCAATGTAGTGACCATGAACACGGGCAGCAGACTGTGTACCATCTCGGACGAAAGATCCATGAACAGGCTGACAAAGCCTAACGCCCAGATCGTGCGGGGAATGCCAGAACGCTCAGCGCCGGTACGCGGACTTTCGCTACTCATTTTTTCATCCTGTACTCATGGGTACGAAGGAAAGACTGAGAACGACAGTGTGCCACCGTATGCCGTGCAAGGCTGGGCTCCTTTCGAGGTTCATGGCTTGAGCACCGCTTGCGGGCCGTTGCCGTCGCCAGTGCGTAAGGTTGGCAGAGCGGCGCAATTCACGTAGCGCACACCGTCCCAACTTGGCATCAACAACTACCTGGGCCCGGAACTGTTAGTCACCAACTGAGTTTTACCTGCGAGCTGATGGAGTGATATCGACGGCAATCCGTTGACGAGCAACATACCGCGGGCGTTTATCAGGAAATCCGTGGGTGGGATTCAAGGACCCATAAGAAAAAGTTGCTCCTGAATGCAATGCGACGTTATTGAGCTATACCCAATAGTCCCACCACCGCACTTCTTCCATTGTTGGAGGTTGGCAATGAAACCCTCTCTCCCCCTGTCCGCACTGTTGATCACGGCAACGCTCTTGGGCTGTTCCAGTTCATCACACCCGTCAATGAATCTGCCCTTGGCAGCGACCCACCGCAACCCTGGTCATACGGCCACGACCACATTGACTGGCGAAGGCAATCAAACCAACTTTGATTTCTACGTCACCGGCGTTCCAAACGGAACCATCTTGCCGCCGCGCCTCTACACTTTCATCAACAAGGGCAGTTGCCAGCAACCCGGGCCAGCCGCGTTCGCCATGAACGATAAGGTCAACACTGAACCCAACGCTGGCACCGGTGGCTGGACCTTTTACAGGAGCGCGCCGATAGCCCTGCCAGACCTGCTCTCCGGCAAGTACTCGGTTGTCGTGCGTACATCACCCGAAGATGGCAGCGCCGATATTTTCTGCGGCGATATTGCACACGCGACTCGATGAACCACCCGTAGTCATTTTCAGTCGGCACACGTCGGATGTGGCGATTTTGTCCAGCGTGTCCACGTGGGTGTTTAACTTGCGCACCCCATCTCGATATTCCTTCGTGCGCTGAAAAAATTCTTCAAGGTGCCTTGAGCCGTACCTTGCTCAGTCGCCCAGCGAGCCAAGGAGCCACTGGCGAAAAATCTCGGCAGAGGCAGAGCGCTTGCGATGCTTGAGCGACACCAGGAATTCGCCATTGCCGGTCACACATTCGAACGGCGTAACCCGCTGCAATTCGCCCTTGGCCAGCGCCTCATCCGCCATGAACGTCCATGCAAGGCCAATACCCATGCCTTGCTGGACGGCACGATAGGCCAATGTCAGCTGGTTGAAGACCGGGGCTTTGTCCCGCGCCACGTAGTCGATGCCAAAGTGGCCGAACCACTGGCGCCAGTCCAGGCATTGCCAGGCGCAGGTGTCGATCTGCACCAGGTTGGCTTGCGCCAAGTGTTCCAGCGTCTTGATTCCCGAGACATCCAGTGAAGGATGCGCCACGGCATAGACGATTTCCGGTAGCAGGAAATCGCTGTCCAGCGAGGGCCATTGGCCAGAACCGTAGAGAATGCCCACGTCGAAATCATTGAGGCTGGCCTCGTCGAACTCGTTGATCGCGTGCACGTGCACGGCGATGTCGGGGTACGCCTTGTTGAATTCGATCAACTTGGGAAACAACCAGAACTGGGCCAGGGCATGGGTCGCCAGCACCGAGACGGCGTTGGACTGATGGACATTGCGAATACGCGTGACGCTCTGGTACATCGTGGCGAGCAGCATGTTGACCGTCATCAGAAGCTCCTCGCCTGCGCCGGTCAACGCGACACCCCGTGGCTTGCGCTCGAACAGCGCCACGCCCATGCCGTCCTCGAGCTGGCGCATCTGTTTGCTCACGGCGCTCTGGGTCAGGAACAGTTCGCCAGCGGCACCGGTGAAGCTTTTGTGCCGTCCCACGGCCTCGAATGTGATCAGGGTCTCCAAGGGGGGCAAGGTACGCAAATAACGGTTGATGAGGATTCTCCTGGCTGACGACTGCGACCCGACATTCCCCTGCGGAATGGGTGGCCGAATATTTATCGCAGGTGGCGCTTATATACCATGGCTAGAATGCCGCTAAACAGCCTGTCAGAGCCGAGATGATGAACAGTGGGATCGTATTTGCGATATTGGCAGGCGCCATCTGGGGTGGGGTGATTATCGGCCCTTCGTTGCTGCCCGAATTCAATGCCGTGCTGATCAGCAGTGTGCGGTTTTCCCTCTATGGGCTGATCTCGCTTCTGCTGGCTTTGCCAATTGCATCAAGCCTGCTCGCCCGATTGACGCGCAACGATGTGTTTATGCTGTTGCGTTTGTCATTGACTGGCAACGTCCTGAACTACGCCCTGTTGGGTGCTTCCGTACAACTGAGCGGGGTGACGGCGGCCGCCCTGATTAATGGCATGATGCCGGTTGCCATTACCTTCCTGGGGCGTGGTGATCCAGGGTCCCTGCCCCTGTCTAAGCTCAAGCTGCCTTTGTTGCTGGTATTCCTGGGCATCGTATCGGTGAGCCTGGAACACTCAGGCGCGCCGGCGGCGAGTACTTCGCTGTCTTCCCGTTTACTCGGCCTGGCCTGTGGCTTCAGCGCTGTCGTCTGCTGGTCGTGGTACGCCACCCACAATGCCCGCTATCTCAAGCACAGCCATTTCAACAGCAGCGAATGGTCGACGCTGGTGGGCATCGTGACGGGTATCGTGGCGGTCGTGTTCGGCATCGCCGCCTTGATGTTATTCCCGAACCTGGTCCCCGCTCAGGTTGAAAGCAGTCGCTGGATGGCTTTGCTGTGGGTCTGCCTGTTCCTGGCACTGTGTGGTTCGTGGCTTGCCAATGGGCTATGGAATGCCTGCTCGCGTCGAATGGCCACGTCGCTGAGCGGCCAGATGATCGTGTTCGAAACGCTGTTTGCCTGTGTCTACGGTTTTCTGTTCAGCCAGCGGGTGCCTGGCCTGATGGAAGTGATCTCGATCGTGTTGCTGGTGGGGGGTGTGGTCTGGGCGGCGAAGCGTCACCGCGTGGTCCCGGTGAAACATGCCGAGCCGTAGCCGCTGCTGGCGAATCCCACAGACGCTACCCGCCTGCCCTGTTGCGCCAAAACAGGCCGGTAGCGATAACACTCAAAAAACCATCAGCAGCATTGAGGTACCTCGCCGCGCGCAAGGCGAGCGTTGATGTCTTCAATGACCGCCGGCAAATCGACGATGGTGTCGATCAGGTAGTGCGGGCGCGAACCTTCGAACATCCGGGTAATGCGTGATCGCGCTTCGCTCAGTTCGTCGGCTGACAGGTTTTTGTATTGGTCATAGGTCAGGCCCAATGCATTGCCGGAGCAGGTCAGCGCCACCGTCCACATTCCCGCGCTGCGACCTTCGAGAATGCCCGGCCAGGTGTCGTCGACCTTCACGCAGGCGGCGACGTCGCTGATGCCAAGGGCAATGACGTTGGCCAGGGCTTGCGCCGGGTGCGGGCGTCCGTTGGGCACTTCGTCGGTGGCCACCACGTGGTCGGTGACATAGCCGTTCTGGCGCGCCAGCTCCACGACTTTTTCCATGACCACGGCCGGGTAGCCGGAGCAGGAGCCGATTTTCAGGCCCTTGTCGCGCAGGCCGTTGATGGTCTCGAGTGCACCGGGAATCAACGCCGAATGCAGGGCGATTTTCTCGATCTGCAGCGGCATGAAACGCTCGTAGAGGGCGGTGACATCATCGTCGGTTGGCAACCGGCCGAACACGGCGTGGTAGCGCGCGGCGATCTGCGGCTCGTTGCACAGCGTGCGGATGTGGTCCCACTTGCCCATGCCCATCGGCCCGCGGGCTTCTTGCAGGGACACCGCGACGCCAAACTCGGCAAAGGCCTCGACGAAAATCTGCGTCGGTGCGAAGGAACCGAAATCCACGACGGTGCCCGCCCAGTCCAGGACCACGGCTTGCAATTGGGAAGGTTGTTGATAATGCATGGTGAGTCTCCATTTTTGGCTAAGGGATGCCCGTCCCCCCTGTCGCCAGGAGGTAAGGTTATTGAGGCTTGATACCGATCAGGCGATCAGGTGGCCGGGATCGGACTGGAATCGAACAGCTCGGCGATCATCGGCCGGTTTCTGCGAATACCCAGGCAACACAGGTGGTAATCAATGAAAAACGGATGATCGACAAAGGTGATTGGCTTTGTTCCCGGCGTTTCGGCGTATTCGACAGCCGATACGAACCCGATGCCGATTCCCTTGGCGATGGCGTGAACGATGGCTTCGCGGCTGTTCAATTGCATGACGCAGTTCAGGTCGACATCAAGGCGATCGCAACTCTCCTCCACCAGTTGGCGAGTGCGGGAGCTTTTTTCCCGAAGGACCCACTTCTCGTCGCTGATCTGTTCAACGTGCACCGCCTTCTGCGCAGCCCAGGGGTGATCGTCGCGCACGACGGCAATGATTGGATAACGCCGATAAAGCTGCGTATCAAAACGCTGGTCGAATTCGGACAGCGCCAGGATGGCCACGTCGATGTCGAAATTGAACAGGCGGTCCAGGGTCTCTTTTTCCGGCGAGAATGATGTTTCCAACTCAATGTCCGGATGCCGCTGCATCAACTCGTACGTCAGGTTCATTGCAATGGGCGGCGAGACGGCACCCAGGCGCAACATCCCGGTTTTACGTTGCTTGAAACTCTGTAGAAGTTGCACGGCTTCGTCCTCTTGGCCAAAGAGACCCTGGGTGATGGCATACAGCTTGTGTCCCGCGGAGCTCATCTCGACGATGCGCCCGCGTCGATGAAAGAGCTCCACGGAAAACTTCTTTTCCAGCGCCGTGACCTGCTCACTGACTGTCGGTTGCCCAACGCTCAGGTACTCGGCGGCCAGGGTGAAACTGCCGGTCTTGGCCACCGCATGAAAGGAACGCAGCCACTTGTGGTACTGGTACATGAAAAGATCCTGTTCCTGAGCCGCAGCCCTGATTCACACCGGTGTAAACAGCAATCAACGCCTGATGAACAAGGCGACCGCTGCGCTGCACAGGCAGGCAGACGTGACCACGATGAAGATCAACGACGTGTTGCCGGTACTGTCGAGCATACTGCCGATCAGCGGTTCCGCCAGGCCTGCGAAAAGGTAGGAGGAGAAATTCATGATGCCGGTCGCGGTGCCCGCGCGCTTGGCGCCGACCAGGTCCGGGCACAGTGCCCAGAAACTCGACGCCGGACCATAGACAAAGAACCCGCAGAGAAACAACGCCACGAGGCCGACGGCACTGTGAGGCGCAAGGCTCCACATCCACAGGCTGGTGCCTGCGCCGAGGAACATGTAGAGCATGATCGCCAGGTAGCGTTTTGAACCGAACAGTTTGTCCGAGATCCAGCCATTGCTGAGCGCACCGATGGCCATGCCCACCGGCAGGGCAACTGTGATCCACTTGGGATCGATCAGGCTGTCGCCGCTTTTCCAGTCGGCGCCCAGAAAATGCACCGGCACCCAGACGATAAGACCGTAGCGAGCGGCATTCTGGAACCCCAGGGAGATTGCAGCGATGATCAAGCGGTAGTTTTTCAGCACGGCTTTGTAGCGCTGCGCCGAGGTTTCGAGTTCGCCGTGGGCGACTTCGTGATTCTTGTCATCGGCATTGGCCACACCGGTATCGGCGAGCGGCTCGAAGCCCATGTCCTGCGGTCGCTCGCGCGCCACCAGGTAAAACACGATGCCCCCTGCCAGCATCAGCAAAACCGGCAGGCGGAAGATCCAGCGCCACTCCAGTTGCAGCACTTCAAGCACAACGATTGAGGTCACGTAGGACAGGACAGAGGCACAACCGGCAGCGAACACGTAAAAACCATAGACTTTGCCCCGCTCGCCGGTACTCCACCAATTGGAGATCAGCCGACTGCCTGGCGCCCAGCCTAATGCCTGAAAGTATCCATTGATGCCCCAGGGTAAAATGAGCGCGACGAAGCTACCGGCGAAGCTGGTGATCCAATTGGCTGCACACGACAACACGGCACCGGCCGTCATGATGCGGCGCCCACCGAACTTGTCGGCAAGATTGCCATTGATTGCCTGGCCGATGGCATACGCCCACAACATGGCAGCCGATGCCCAGCCAAGATGTTCCTTGGTAAAACCGAACTCTGCCTGGATGCCCGGGATGGCGAAACCGAACGTTTGTCGACCGGTGTAGAAAAACAGGTAGCAGAACATCGCCGCCAACAGCATGCGCCATTGCGCGACCCGGAACGAGGACGTGGAGACTGCCAGACTCGGTAAAGCTTGGGCACGATTCATGATCTTTTCCTTATTATTGTTCGTACCCTCCAGGCGAATCGGAGGGCGCACCTTTGTAGGAGCGAGCATGCTCGCGATGAACCTGAGAGCGCCGCGGGCTGACAGGTGCCCCGCGTTATCGTTAACGACCATCGTCGGAACGCCGCCCGGAGCATGCTCGCTCCTACAGGGGGGGAGCTGGGGGCACGTGTCAGGCGGCGTGTGCGCCGATGAAGTTCTTGCCTCGTGCGCCCTGCAGTGCGAACTCGATCATCTCCCGGGCTTCCTCTTGCGTAACGCCGTAGTCGGCAAACTCGGTCTTTACATCGAGGCTGTGGAGGAAATTGCGCAGCTGTGCCTGCGCTTCGTCGAGGTCTTTGCCGAACACCCGTTTCAAGACCCTGTCGCGCGCTTCGTCACGTCCCCAAGCAAGGCCCAGGACCAGGGGCAAGGTGAAGGAGCAGGCGATGCCATGGGGCAGGCCGTGGCGCAGCGTCATTTCGTAGGAAATCGAGTGGGCCAACGCCGTCTTGGTATTGGAAAAGGCCAGCCCGGCCTTGAGCGCGGCCAGTGCCATGCGTGAACGCAGTTCCTTGCTGCCCAGGTCATGCCGCAACAGCGGCAGGCACTCAAGAATGTCTTCGATCGCGGAGATCGCGAAGGTGTCCGAAACCGGATTGGCGTTGATGTTCCAGATGGACTCCAGCGCATGAGACAACGCGTCCAGACCGGTTGAAACCGTGACACCCGCTGGAACAGTGAGCATCAGACCGGGATCGACGATCGCCACTTTGGGCCAGGTGCAATCCAGGTGCAGCGAGTATTTTTTCTGTCCTTCGGTATCCCAGATTGTCGCCCATGGGGTGACCTCACTGCCGGTGCCTGCCGTGGTGGGAACCGCAATCAGCGCTTTGCTGTGGGCTGGAACAAAGGGCCTGCCCGTTGCCAACAAGGCGACCAGTTCATCGAAGCGACCCGACTGCGTCCCCACGATCAATGCCTTGGCCGTATCGATGGCGCTGCCTCCGCCAACGGCGATGACTGTCTGACAATCGCCCGCTTCCTGCCAGAAGCGCTCATAGGTGCCACGCAATTGAGCGACATCGGGATTGGGCTGGACATCTTCGACGATGTATATCAGCCGCTCGCCGAGCAAATCCTGAATGCGATCGACCAGTCCCAACCCACGCGCTTCGGGAAAGATCACCAGGGCAACTTTTTGGTTTTCGGTGATCGAGGCAAGTTCTACAAGGCTGTTGTAGCCCAGACGAGTGTCAACAGGATTATGGAATCGGGCGATCATGGCGGTCCTCTACTTGTTGTTGTAAGACGTGGCGCCATACTCACGGCCCGAGGTTAACCGCACAAATCGATAATTCGCAGGTGTGCATAGGCTCAGCCGATACCAGCCGATCAACGTTGGCAGCGGGTACCTGACGCGCTCATGAACTGATGAAAATCCCTCCCCCTCAGAAAAGTTGTACAAAAAAGTTGACTTGTACAGGCAACGTCCTATTCTTCAAATAACTATACAAACCCAATGCACCTGTACAAGAAAAAGAGGCGGGGAAATTCCATGCCTGCCTGCAATGGAGACACGACGTGGCTGATTTCTTGCGATGTTTCGCCAGCGAATTTGCAGCGCTGGACGGCAGCAATCTGCACAACCTCAAGCATCTGTACAGTCACGACGTACGCTTCAGTGATCCGCTCCATGAGATCCAGGGCCTGACAGCGCTGCAAGAATATTTTACTGAGCTGTATGCCAACGTCAGCGAGCTTGGTTTCACCTTCCACGGCTATGACCAGGTGCAAGACGGCGCCGGTTATCTACGCTGGACCCTGCATTATCGCCATCCCCGCTTGAGCCATGGCCAACTCATAGAGGTGGTTGGCTGTTCGCACCTGCTTTGGCACAAGAAGGTGTATCAGCATCGCGACTACTTTGATGCAGGCGCTCTGCTCTATGAGCACTTGCCTTTAATGGGAACCGCGATTGGCTGGCTAAAGGGGAGATTGGCATGAAACGCATCTGGCTCACTGGAGCCAGTAGCGGCATTGGTGCCGCCCTGGCGGAAATTTTATTGGCCCAAGGCCATTTCCTGGCCGTCAGCGCACGCAATGCAACGGCCCTGGAAAAGTTACACAGGGGTCATCCGCAGCAGGTACTTCTGCTGCCGGGCGACCTGACCGATCCACGCCAGGTTCAAGCCATGGGCGAGCGAATCGGGCAAGTCTGGGGCCATCTGGATCAGGTCATCCTCAACGCTGGAACCTGCGAGTATGTGGACGCAGGCGTCTTTGAAGCCGACATGATTGAACGCGTGATGCGGGCCAATCTGTTTTCCGCCGCCTACTGCGTGGAAGCCGCCCTACCACTGTTACGCAAGGCTCAGCGGCCGCATCTGGTGGCCGTTTGCAGCTCGGTGACCTACCTGCCGTTACCGCGCGCCGAAGCGTATGGCGCCTCAAAGGCGGCAATGCGCTACCTGTTTCAATCCTTACGCATCGACCTGGCTCACGAAGGTATCGACGTCACGCTCGTCAGCCCGGGCTTCGTCGATACGTCACTCACGCAAAAAAACGATTTCCCGATGCCGATGCGTTGGCCGGTCGGCAAAGCTGCCTCCTACATCGCCACCCGCCTGGAAAAACGTCCCCTGGACATTGCATTTCCCTGGCCATTCATTGCCGCTCTGCGCGCATTAGCGTTATTGCCCCAACGCCTGCAACTGACGCTGGGCAGACGCATGGCGCGTCCGGTCACAGAAGAGTCTTCATGAAAATAGCCATCATCGGCAGCGGTATTTCCGGCCTGACCTGCGCCTACCTGCTCAACCGCAAACACGACATCACTGTGTTCGAAGCCAGTGACTGGATCGGTGGCCATAGCCATACGGTTGACGTTGAAGTAAAGGGCGAACGCCATGCCATCGATACGGGTTTTATCGTCTTCAACGACTGGACCTATCCCAACTTCATCCGTCTGCTGGATCAACTCGGCGTGGCTTCGCAACCCACCGAGATGAGCTTTTCGGTCCAGGACCCGCACACCGGCATTGAATACAACGGCGGCAACCTCAACCAAGTGTTTGCCCAGCGAAGCAATCTGCTTTCACCTGGCTTCTGGGGCATGTTGCGCGAGATCTTGCGTTTCAACCGCCAAGCCCCACGTGACCTGGAAGAACAGCGCATCACTGCCGACACCACGCTGGGCGCCTACCTGCGGGAAAACGGCTACGGCCAGCGTTTTATCGAACATTACATCGTCCCTATGGGGTCGGCGATCTGGTCGATGTCACTGGGCGACATGCAGCGTTTTCCGCTGCAGTTCTTCGTACGCTTTTGTAAAAATCATGGCCTCTTGTCCGTCACCCACCGGCCGCAATGGCGTGTGGTCAGCGGCGGTTCGCGCCGTTACGTAACGGCGTTGAGTGCCGGTTTTGTCGAGCGTATCCACCTTAACTGCCCGGTGTATCGCGTGGAACGTGACCTGGGCGGCGTCACCCTGCACTGTGCGACAGGAAGCAAGCGTTTTGACAACGTTGTGTTCGCCTGTCACAGCGACCAGGCGCTACGCCTGTTGGCCGCTCCCAGCCGAGCCGAGCGAGAGATACTCGGTGCACTGCATTACGCCGAAAACGATGTGGTGCTGCACAGCGACACCCGCCTGCTGCCCAACCGTCGCCGAGCATGGGCGAGCTGGAACTACCGCCTCGGCGGCTCAGCCCAGCACCTGGCGGCTGTCACCTACAACATGAATATCCTCCAGGGGCTTTCCAGCGACACCACCTTTTGCGTCAGCCTGAACCAGACCGCAGCCATCGACCCCGGCAAAATCCTCGACCGCTTCCGCTACGCCCATCCGCAATACAGCCAGGCAGGCATGACCGCACAAGCGCGTTGGCAAGAATTACAGGGGCCCCAGTTCAGCTACTACTGCGGCGCCTACTGGGCCAACGGTTTCCACGAAGACGGCGTGGTAAGCGCCTTGCGCGTGGCGAGCGCTTTCGGAGAAAAACTGTGAACAGTGCACTGTACCGCGGCTGGGTCAGCCACCGACGGCTGCTGCCGCGCGCCCATGGGTTTCGCTACCGCATGGGTATGCTCTACCTCGATCTGGCGGAACAATCGCAGGTGCTGGCCTTATCCTGGTTCGCCGGACATTCGCGCTGGGCCGCCTTCGCCTTCCGCGAAACTGACTACCTGCCGCTTGCAACGCGCCAGGGTATGAGCCTGAGCGATGCAGTGCGCCAGCGCGTGGAACAGGCCCTTGGTCACGCGCCGCAGGGACGCATCTGTCTGCTCACCCAGCCCCGTAGCTGGGGGCTGTCCTTTAATCCGGTCAGCCTGTTTTACTGCTTCGAATCCGACGGCAGCCTGGCCGCCATTCTCTGCGAAGTCAGCAATACCCCTTGGCGAGAGCGTTACCACTATGTGCTGCCGACCCATGCAACCGGTGAGTCATGCCACAGGGTCGCCAAGAGCTTTCACGTCTCGCCCTTCCTGCCTCGTGACCTGGAGTACCGCATGCGGTTTTCCGCTCCCGGCCAAACGCTGCACGTGAACATGCAGGATTGGCAGGGTGAGCAAAAAATATTTGAAGCCGGCCTGGGTCTGGAGCGCGTCGAACTGACGCGCCAAAGCCTGCATCGCCACCTTCTGGACTTTCCCTGGATGACCGCCAAGACCCTGCTCGGCATTTACTCGCAGGCTCTGCGCCTGCTGCTCAAGCGTCTGCCCCTGGTTTCCCATCAACCCGCCGCCGGTGAATACCGCACCGCAAACCTGGAGTCTCGCCATGACGAATCCTAGCCTGACCCCAATAACGTGTGGCTCTGCTGCCAACGGGATAGGCGCCCGTGTATTGAAAAAAGGCGTCTTGCATCAACTGGCGCACCTGCGCCACGGACACTTGGTCATCATCGTCGACGGAGAGCCACTGAGCTTCGGCCAGCCTGGCGCGGCACCGCATGGCGAGATAGAAGTGCATAATGCGGCGCTCTGGCCAATGGTGGCGGTGAATGGCTCAATTGGCGCCGGCGAGGCCTATATCCACGGTTACTGGAGCAGCCCCGACCTGACGGCCGTGATTCGCGTATTCGTTGCCAACCTCGACGTACTGGATGGAATGGAGCGCGGCCTGGCACGTCTACGCCGTCCCCTGGCAAAAGCGTTGCACTGGCTCAACCGCAACACACGCCAAGGCTCGCAACGCAACATTTCTGCGCATTACGACCTGGGCAACGCGCTGTTTGAACACCTGCTGGACCCCAGCATGATGTATTCGGCAGCCATGTTCCGGTCCAGCAACGATAGCCTTGAACAAGCTCAAATGTACAAGCTGGAGCGCATCTGCCAAAAGCTCGATCTCAAACCCAGCGACCACCTGCTGGAAATCGGCACAGGTTGGGGCGGCATGGCCATTTATGCGGCCACCCGATACGGCTGCAAGGTCACCACCACCACGCTGTCGCGTGAGCAGTTTGCCTACACCCAGCGCCTGATCGAAGAGCAGTGCCTGCAAGGCCGCATCACCCTGTTGCTGCAGGACTACCGTGACCTGACGGGTCAATACGACAAGCTGGTGTCGATCGAGATGATCGAGGCCGTCGGCCACCGCTTCCTGCCCACTTACTTCAAACAGTGCGCGCACCTGCTCAAGGAACACGGGCTTATGCTATTGCAGGCCATCACCATTCGAGACCAGCGCTACGAGCAGGCGAAAAAAACCGTCGACTTCATCCAGCGCTATATCTTCCCGGGTGGCGCCTTGCCTTCGGTGAGCACCATGCTGCACACCATCAGTCGCGACACCGACCTGAACCTTCATCACATGGAGGACTTCGGGCTTCACTACGCACGCACCCTTCGCCTGTGGCACGAGAACCTGCGACGCAGCCGGCACAACCTGGAAGCGTTAGGCTATGACGAGGCGTTTTTCCGCCTGTGGGAGTTTTACCTGTGCTACTGCGAGGGCGGCTTCCTGGAACGAAGCATCGGCACCGCGCACCTTTTACTCGCCAAACCCGGAGCACGGCCGCAGCCGTTCGGCCTGGAGGCGTGAACGTGCGAAGCCGGTTGTTGCTCAACGCCGGACTGTTCCAGATCGGCTGGTTCACCTGTGTGCTGGGTGCGCAACGGCCGTGGCTGTTGCTGCTGGCAATGACCTGCCTGGCGATACACCTGCTATGGATTGCAAACACCCCTGATGAGTGGCGTTATCTGTTGAAGGTGTCAGCCTGCGGCTGGGTCCTGGACAGTGCTCTATTGCATCTCGGGGTATTCCAGTTTCCCGGTGCCACACTCGTTTTGCCGCCCTGGCTGGCAATCCTCTGGCTACTTTTTGCCAGTACTTTGCGTCACAGCCTGAGCTGGACAAAGCGCCCTTGGTGGATAGGCAGCCTGCTAGGGGCTATTGGCGGGCCTCTCTCTTACTGGGGAGGTGCCAGGTTGGCTGATGTTGGTCTGCCGCTGGGTACCTGGCCCAGCATTCTCATACTCGCTTTGATTTGGGCGATGTTGATGCCGGCATTGCACTGGCTGGCCGGACAGCCTGCTCGTTGACTCAAGATTGCTTGCGGAAGAACAAGGTGATCTGGCCAACCTCCACGTCGAACTTGGACATGTACGAGCGATTGATCAGGGTGTTCTCGTCCATCAAGTACATCCAGTCGTCCAGATGAACCTCATACTCCTTGCCGTCCACCGGCAACCTCAGCACATATCGCCAGCGCAATGCATTACCTGCCACCTCACCCTGCGCCTCGCCCACCACGTCGCCAGCGGTTCCACGCCATTGGCCAGGTCCGGCCGGGGTGAGCGTCCACAAGCGTTTCTGCCGAGTACCGTCGCTGTACGTAAATGACTCGTCGAGGATCAGCCGGTTACCTTCAGAGTGGCCATTGATCTCTACGTGGAAGCGTTTGGTGACCTCGCCTGAACGCTTTTGAAAGATTCCCCAGGCTTCAACCCGCCCCTCGAAAAATTCGCGCAAATCAAGCTTGGGGGTTTCCTGACTGTAGGTCTGCACATCCACCCGACTACAACTTGCAAGGCCGATGCACAGCAGCAATAGCCATATCCTCAGCATGCATATCTCCTCGATGTTTTCAGGGTTTGGCGATGCCCAGCAATTGGTCGCGCAGTTGCGGGTCGCGGGTTCGGGGGTCAAGCCAGATGGAGAAAAAGGCTTCGGCGAACGCCTCGTCCTTCACCACATGCCGCAGATTCTCGCCGACGTAAAAACGTGCGCCCTCTGCAGGCACATAGACGCCTGTGATGCGGTCACCGGCGCGCACATCGACAAAGGCCTTGAGCATCTCCCGCTCCCAACGGGCCATCAATTGCGAATTCGGCGGGGTGCGCGACAGGCGGCGGATTTCCTTGATGCTGGCCTCGACCAGATCCTCGCGACTGATCGCGCGTCGGTAGGTCAGCTCCAGCGCAAAAGGCACATCCGCGCCTGGCAGATCACCGGCAAGCAGGCGTGGGCTCCACAATTGCGCGCTGTAGATGGAAAAACCGAATATTCGCATCTCGCCGCCCCCTATCCGACGAGCATCGGGCAGGGCCTCGCGCCAATCAGCCAACAGTCCTGGGCTCTGGAGCATCAGAACAAGACAGACAACGTGGCGGATAAAGCGGTCTGTCTGCATATCGTGCAAAGGCCTCGATAAGACTCAAGGGACGCCTTTAAAAGCTATACCAAATTTTTATTTTGTACAGCTAATAACCTCTACGGTCAGCAATGAAAGGCGGTATCTGACGAGCTCAAGCCCTCACGGATATCACGCCCCTGCCATCTCCCTGACAATGTCAAAGAACGTCGTCAGGATGCGCCGGGAACTCTGCGCTCGCAGGCAAACCAGGGTCTCGGTAAAACGTTGCTGGCAATCGACGATCGGCAAGCCGCGAATCCGCGAATCCGCACCGAGTTCGGCCGCCGAAACAACGCCGACGCCCATACCGATGGCGACGGCCTCACGGGCCGCTTCACGCCCCTCCACCTCGATGGCCTTGCGAATGCGCAAGCCCGCCGTCGCCATCTCCTCCTCCAGGGACAGTCGCGTCACCGAGCCCTGCTCGCGCAATACCAGGGGCGTGTTGTCCAGGTCGGCGAGGCAGATGGAAGTTCGTTGTGCCCAGGGATGGTCATGGGCGACGAAGGCGAGCATCGGATCGCTGCGCAGGGGCAGCTTGAGCAGTCGGTCATCTTCGATATTGCGCCCCAGCAGGGCGATGTCTGCCTGGTGGCCGAACAGCCGCTGCAGGACCTCATCGGTATTGGCCGTTTCCACTTTCACATCCACGCCCGGGTATCGAGCACAGAAGCGCGCGACGTAAGGCAGCACATGCACGGGCGCGTCCACGGCCAGGTTCAGGGTCCCTGTCGACAGGGTGCGGTAGTCCATCAACATGTCGTGGGCATCGACACTGATATCGAACAGGCGCTGGGTCAGCCCGAACAAGCGCTCGCCCACCTCCGTCAGGCGCACCAGGCGTTTATCCCGGAAAAACACCATCACACCGTAGTACTCCTCAAGCTTGCGCACCTGGTCGGACACCGCTGGCTGGGACAGGCAGAGCTGTTCGGCCGCGCGCGTGAAACTGCCATTGATTGCCACGGCGTGGAAAGCCTTGAGCTGGGTATGGGAGATCGTCATGGGGGCCTACCTATAGTTTCAACTTATTCATGCATACGATAAATCGATTTTATTTATGAACAATGAACTGCAAGGATGGATTTCGCAAATGCCTTGGCCAACGGGCCGCTGCTTGGATCAATCAGGAATGCCTAATGGAAATCGAACGTTTCGCCACGATAAAACGCCGTTCGGACATGGTCCGGCATGACAACGTCCTCTACATCGGGGGTCAGGTTGCCACGGACCTCAGTGGCAATATCGAGGCACAGACCCACGAGGTTCTCTGCGCTATCGAGCAGCTGTTGCTCAGTGTCGGCAGCGACCGTACGCGGGTGCTTTCGGTGCGCATCCTGCTGGCTCACCGCGAGGACTATGAAGGGCTCAACAGGGTCTGGGACGAATTTTTCCCCGAAGGCCATGCCCCCGCACGCGCTTGTACCCTGGCCAACCTGATCGACCCCGGTTGGCGCGTGGAAATGATCGTGGTCGCCGCCTGCGGCTGATTGCGTCCTGAATGCCACCCCGCAACCTTTCGAACGGAGACTCCCCATGCGCCCCTTCTGGCTCGACCAGGCCCTGAAAAGCCAATCCGATACGCCCTGCCCACCATTGCGCCAGGACACCCACGCCGACGTCTGCATCGTCGGCGGTGGTTACACCGGCCTGTGGACCGCCATCATGCTCAAGGAACAGAACCCCGAACTGGACGTTGTCATCGTCGAAGCGGACATCTGCGGTGCCGGCGCCAGTGGACGCAACGGCGGTTGTGCGCTGTCCTGGTCGGCCAAGTTCTTCACCCTGGAGCGCTTGTTCGGAGTCGAAGAGGCTGTGCGCCTGGTCAAGGAATCGGAGCAGAGCATCTACGCCATCGGCGCCTTCTGCAAAAAATACGCGGTGGACGCCGACTACCGCCTCGATGGCACGCTCTACACCGCGACCAACCGCGCCCAGGTCGGTTCGACGGACGGGGTGATCGCGGCGCTGGAGCGCAATGGCATCAACTCCTTTACCAAACGCGCACTCCCTGAGGTGCAACGCATGTCGGGTTCAACCCGTCACGTCGAAGGCTGGTTCTCACCGGCGGCGGCCAGTGTGCAACCGGGCAAGCTGGTGCGTGGCCTGCGCCGGGTTGCGCTCGACCTGGGCGTGCGGATCCACGAGGGTTCGCCAATGACCGGCCTCGAACACGGGCTGCCGGCCACCGTCAACACGCCGGGCGGGAAAGTCGTGGCCAAGCGCGTAGTCATGGCCATCAACGCCTGGATGGCCCGTGCCTTTCCAGAGTTTTCGCGCTCGGTGGCCATCGTCTCCAGCGACATGATCATTACCGAACCGCGCCCCGACCTGCTGGAACGAATCGGCCTGACCAACGGGGTCACCGTACTCGACTCGCGCATCTTCGTGCACTACTACCACAACACCCCAGACGGCCGGATCATGCTCGGCAAAGGTGGCAATACCTTCGCCTACGGCGGTCGCATCTTGCCAGTATTCGACCAGCCTTCGCCCTACAAGGGCTTGTTGCGCAAGACCCTGGCCGAGTTCTTCCCGGACTTTGCCGATGTCGGCATTGCCGCCACGTGGAACGGCCCGTCCGATCGCTCCGTCACCGGGCTGCCGTTCTTCGGCCGAATGGGCGCAAGCGGCAACGTGTTTTATGGCTTCGGCTATTCCGGCAGCGGCGTCGGTCCCTGTCATATGGGTGGGCAAATCCTTTCATCGCTGGTGTTGGGGCAGGACAACCCCTGGACACGCTCGCCGCTGGTGCAAGGACCGCTCGGCCTGTTTCCGCCAGAGCCGATCCGCTACCTGGGCTCGCTAATGGTGCGCAACGCCATTCGCCGCAAAGAGCACGCCGAGGACCGCAACCTGCGCCCCCGTCGACTGGACGTGCGCCTGGCGAAGTTCGCCGCGGCGGCGGGCAAGTCGGACAAGGCATAGCGCAGCGTCAGGTCTGCGATATTTGTTTGGGTGATCAACCCTGCCTGGCGCTTGCCAGGCGGGGTTTCCTGGTTTCAACCGTTCAATTGAGCCGCGAGCGAAGATTTGCGGCGTGCCGATATCGATCAATGCGCCCAGTTTCCACTTATAAGCCCAGCTTGTTTGTGACATGTGATAAATCGATTTCAGTTATTTTTCCGCAGATGTTTTGATCAGCACATGCATCACTCCCCTACAAGAACAACACCGCCGGAGAAGATCATGACCAAAGCTGAATTCCCGACCACACAGGCGCTGGCTACACCAGTCTTGGGTGAACCCTACCTGCTGACCCCAGGGCCATTGACCACGTCCAAGGCCACCAAGGAAGCCATGCTGCGCGACTGGGGCTCATGGGACGTTTCCTTCAATCAAGTCACGGCCGAGGTTCGCCAGAGCCTGCTGAGCATGGCCGGCGTCGCGGACGACAGCTTCGCCTGCGTGCCGTTGCAAGGCAGCGGCAGCTACTCGGTGGAAGCCGCATTGGCCACGGCCATCCCCCGTGACGGTAAAGCGCTGGTGCTGATGAATGGCGCCTACGGCCAACGCGCCACCAAGACCCTGGAGTACCTCGGTCGCGCCTTCATCACCCTGGACAAAGGCGACTACTTGCCGCCGCAGCCCGAGGAAGTCGACGCCCTGCTCAAGGACAATCCGGACGTCACCAACGTCTTCATCGTCCATTGCGAAACCAGCTCCGGCATTCTCAATCCGCTGCGCGAAATCGCCGATGTGGTGAAGGCCCATGGCAAGAGCCTGATCATCGATGCCATGAGTTCCTTCGGCGCCGTGCCGTTGACGGTCAAGGACATCGCGTTCGACGTGGTGGTGTCTTCTGCCAACAAATGCATCGAGGGCATTCCGGGGTTCGGCTTCGTCATCATCCGCCGCTCCGTGCTGGAGGCCGCCAAAGGCCGCGCCAACTCCCTGAGCCTGGATCTGTACGAGCAGTGGGTATACATGGAGCGCACCGGCCAATGGCGTTTCACCCCTCCGACCCACAGCGTCGTGGCTTTCCATAAAGCCCTGGAGCAACACACTGCCGAAGGCGGCGTGCATGGCCGCCTTGCCCGCTACACGCGCAATCGCGATGTACTGGTCGCCGGCATGCGCAAGCTTGGCTTCAAAACGTTGCTGGAAGACCGTTGGCTGTCGCCGATCATCACCACGTTCTTCAGTCCGGAACATCCGAACTTTGAGTTCAAGCGCTTCTACGATGAACTCAAGGCCCGCCAGTTCATCATCTACCCCGGCAAACTGACCGTCGCCGAGAGTTTCCGCATCGGCTGTATCGGCCAGATCGACGAATACATCGTCCATCAATTGCTGCGCGCCATCGCCGACAGTCTTGTGGCGATGAACGTCGACATGCATCTACCGGCAGGCTGACCGCCCCTTTAAAGGTCTTTGTCAATTCGAGCACAGGTGCAATGGGTAGCACCTTTGGACAGGGATCTTTTTTTAAACATGGATTCGCTGACTGATCGCCAGGCAGAGCCGGGCAGCCGTCAGCGATCGCGTCAATTTAATGCTTAAAGCCTGATGCCATCTCACGGCCATCTGATCGATGCCGTGTGCGTGGTCAGTCTTTCTGTACCGAAAACAAAAACAAAACTCATTATTTGCGCTGTCTGGCACCACATACGGGATCAGAACACCATGAACAAGAACGCTACAAGTCCTCTCGCCACTGGCTGGAAATCGCTCCAGCGTTGGCGCGTACAAGTTTTCCTCATCACCTGGGTGGCCTATGCCGCCTTCTACTTCACCCGCAAGGCGTTTTCCGTTGCCAAGCTGGGTATTGGCGAAGACCCGGACTTCATGCTCGAAAAGGCCATGATGGCCAATCTCGACGCCCTCTACCTGACCGCGTATGCCGTGGGGCAGTTTCTGTGGGGTAACTTCTCCGACCGCTTCGGCCCCAGGGTCGTGGTCCTGAGCGGGCTCGTGATCTCGGCGCTGGCCGCGCTGCTGATGGGTACTTACGCGACCCTGCCGATTTTCGCTTCCTGCATGCTGATCCAGGGTCTCGCCCAGTCCACCGGTTGGTCGGGGCTGTGCAAGAACGTCGGCAGCTTCTTCAGCACCAGCGAACGCGGCCGCGTGCTGGGTTTCTGGAGCACCTCCTACGCCTTCGGTGGCCTGGTCGCCACGCCGTTTGCCGGCTGGTGGGCCTACAACCACTACCACGACTGGCGCCTCGCGTTTATCAGCAGCGCCGTGGTGGTCCTGGTGGTGGCGGTGTTGTTCTTCTTCCTGCAACGCAACAAGCCGGAAGACGTCGGCCTGCCGCCGGTGGAGATCGAAATCGAGCCCGTCAGCAACGTCGTGGTACCGCGTGAAAGCATGTGGGCCGGCTTGCGCACCGTGATGAAAAATCGGACCGTGCTGGTGCTCGGCCTCGCCTACTTCATGCTCAAGCCAGCGCGCTACGCCATCCTCCTGTGGGGGCCGGTGATCATCTACGAGCGCATGCCCGAGATTGGCAAGGTGGCCTCCGCCATCGTCCCCACCTCGTTTGAACTGGCCGGTTTGATCGGACCAATCCTCATCGGTATCGCCTCGGACAAGTATTTCGGCGCCCGTCGTATTCCCGTCTGTGTCCTAAGCCTGGTGATCCTGACTGCCTGTCTTGCGCTGTTCGTTCCCGCCATGCAAAGCGGCAGCCTCTACATCGTGGTCGGCCTGCTGTTCATGATGGGCCTGTCGCTTTATGGGCCGGACTCGATGCTCAGCGGCTCGGCGGCGATCGACTTCGGCAGCAAGGACGGCGCGGCCTCCGCCGCAGGCTTCGTCAATGGCTGTGGCTCGGTCGGTGCCGTACTCGGTGGCTTGCTGCCGGGTTACTTCGACACCATCACCGTGTTCCTGGTGTTCACCGGCGCTGCACTCCTGGCCAGCCTGATGCTGGTGCCCTTCTGGAACAGCCGCCCGAAAACCGTGGAAAGCCCGGTGCTGTCCTCGACGCCGGTGCAGCCGGTCGTACTTGGCACCAACTCCTGAACCCGAACCCATCTATCAATTATCACTGGAGCAATCATCATGAATTACCAACAACCTTCTCAGTTGCAAGCCGTGGTTCTGGACTGGGCCGGCACCGTCGTTGATTTCGGTTCTTTCGCACCGACGCAGATTTTCGTCGAGGCCTTTGCCGAGTTCGGCGTCGCGGTGTCCCTGCAAGAAGCTCGCGGGCCGATGGGCATGGGCAAGTGGGACCACATCCGCACGCTGTGCAACGAGCCACAGATTGCCGACCGCTACCACGCTGTCTACGGCCGCCTGCCAACCGACGATGATGTCACCGCCCTCTACGAGCGTTTCATGCCGCTGCAGATCGAGAAAATCGCCCTGCACTCGGCGCTGATTCCCGGTGCGCTCGAGACCATCAACGGCCTGCGCGACAAGGGCTTGAAAATCGGCTCCTGCTCCGGCTATCCGGCCGTGGTCATGGAGAAGGTCGTGGAACTGGCGCGCCAGAACGGCTATGTCACTGACCACGTGGTGGCCACCGACGAAGTGCCCAATGGCCGCCCGCACCCGGCGCAAGCCTTGGCCAACGTCATTGCCCTGGGCATCAGCGACGTCGCCGCTTGCGTGAAGGTCGATGACACCTGGCCGGGCATTCTCGAAGGCCGAAGCGCGGGCATGTGGACGGTGGCGCTGACCTGCTCCGGCAACGCATTGGGCCTGACCTATGACCAATTCAAGGATTTGTCCCTGGAGGCATTGGCCGAGGAACGCGCGCGCATCGTCAAGATGTTCGAAGGCTCGCGCCCGCACTACCTGATCGACACCATCGTTGATTTGCCGGCGGTCATCGAAGACATCAATGCACGCCTGGCACGTGGGGAAACCCCTCAGGGTTCCTGACCCTGTCGGCTTGCGCAATTGACAGTGGCCGTCCCAAGGACGGCCACATCCAAAAAAAACAAGAGAACGCCACCATGAACTACGCCCATCCTGGCACCCCCGGTGCCATCGTTTCCTTCAAGTCCCGTTACGGCAATTACATCGGCGGCGAGTTCGTCGCACCGGTCAAGGGTCAGTACTTCACCACGACCTCGCCCGTGAATGGCCAACCGATTGCCGAATTCCCGCGCTCCACGGCTGAAGACATCGACAAAGCCCTGGACGCCGCCCACGCGGCCGCCGATGCCTGGGGCAAGACGTCGGTGCAGGACCGCTCTTTAGCGCTGCTGAAAATCGCCGACCGTATCGAACAGAACCTGGAACTGCTGGCCGTCACCGAAACCTGGGACAACGGCAAGGCCGTGCGCGAAACCCTCAATGCCGACATCCCGCTGGCCGTGGACCACTTCCGCTACTACGCCGGTTGCATCCGCGCCCAGGAAGGCAGCTCGGCCGAAATAAACGAACACACCGCGGCGTATCACTTCCATGAACCCCTGGGCGTGGTCGGGCAGATCATCCCGTGGAACTTCCCGATCCTGATGGCCGCCTGGAAACTCGCCCCGGCCCTGGCCGCCGGTAACTGCGTGGTGCTCAAGCCTGCCGAGCAGACCCCGCTGGGCATCACCGTACTGGTCGAGCTGATCGGCGACCTGCTGCCACCCGGCGTGCTGAACATCGTGCAGGGCTTCGGCAAAGAAGCCGGCGAAGCCCTGGCCACCAGCAAGCGCATCGCCAAGATCGCCTTCACTGGCTCGACCCCGGTCGGCTC
>NZ_APIO01000105.1:0-17771 GCF_000408945.1 Pseudomonas sp. G5(2012) | reverse complement strand
CGCAGCAATGGATATGTACTCAGTCAACAAGCCCCACAGGCTTTGACGCGGCATGGATCAACGTTGGTAAAGGCGCCAATGGAGGTAGTCACAGGTTGCCGGACAGGCTCAGGGCGTGAGGGGGCAAGAAAATCAAAAGCCAGCCGTGCGGCGACCCGACTTGCCGACGAAGGCAGCTTTGAATCCTGCATCGAATTCGGGATCTCACCCCGCCATCGTCAGCCGGTTACGCCCCTCGCGCTTGGCGACGTACAGCGCGCTGTCGGCCCTGCGCAACAGGCTCTCGGCGGATTCGCCGGGCAGCAGGGTCGAGCAGCCGAGGCTGACGGTCAGCTCCACCGTGCGGCCATCGGCTGGATAATCCTCGGCCTGCGCTGCGCACCGCAGGCGTTCCCCGACCAGGGCTGCCGCTTCCCGGCTGGTGTTGGATAACAAGATCAGGAACTCTTCGCCACCGTAGCGAAACACCATGTCGACGTTGCGCAGCTGATTCTTGATCGAGGCGGCCACCGCCTTGAGCACGTCATCACCGGCGCTGTGGCCATGGGTGTCGTTGACCCGCTTGAAGTGATCGATGTCCAGCATCAACAGCGACAGGGGCTGCATATGACGTCGCGCCAGCTCGATTTCCCGCTGCAGCGTCTGGTCCATGGCGATGCGATTGCCGGTGTCGGTCAGTGGGTCACGCAATGCACTTTGGGTGGCGGCGCGGTACAGCAGGGTATTGCGCATAGGGTAGAGCAACGCGGCCAGCAGAGACTCGAGGTTGGCCTGTTCCTGTTCGCTGAAGCGCTGGTTGCGGCGAAAGATCAGTTCGCCCAGGTGCTCGCCTTCGTGGCTCAGGCTGTAGCTGATCGAGTGGTGGCCCCGCTGGCCGAATTCCAGGCGCAAGTCACTGCTCTTGTGCTGGTAGATCAAGGCATCAAGGGGGACCAGTCGCTGGATTTCGCGGTAGAACAGCCCGAGTATGCGTTGCGGCTCAAGGCTGGTTTGCAGCTGCAGGTTCAATTGCTGGCGCAGCTGCGCAAGGCTGACGGGCCTCTCCAGAATCGGTGGCTGCTGACCAAAGCCCAGGCGTTGCAATTTGGCGCTGTCAAAGTCAATTGCGTTGGTCTGGGAAGGTGATTTCATATGGCGTTCGCCCTTGAGCAGTAAGGCTGTCTTACAAGCTGGGTGCGAGCGCTTCTTGGCTACGCCTCATACTGGTCCGTCAGTCCCTTAGGACATTTCGTACAAGCTTAATCTGCTTTATCGCAGATTAGTAATCGGCAATTTGGTCTTGCGCACTCTGCTTTCCCACGGCCTGTTCAGGCAAATGCTGAGCGAAAGTCGTGCCAATAGGCTGAATTGTATTAAATACCGTTACCAATCAATAGGTTGATAAGCGATAAAGGTGGCGAAGGGAACTGCGCGACGGTTGTTTGACTGAAAGCATGTTCTAACGGGCATGCCGCGTCGGGAAGCCGACGCGGCACAAAAGCGACAGACGGTATTACTGGGCGTTGAATGCCTGGCCGTTGATTCCGGTGCTGTCCGGGCCCATCAGGTAGAGGTAGACCGGCATGATCTCCTCAGGCGTTGGGTTGTTCAGCGGGTTTTCGCCCGGATACGCCTGGGCGCGCATGCTGGTGCGAGTGGCCCCTGGGTTGATGCTGTTGGAGCGGACCGGCGCCACGCCGTCGACTTCGTCGGCCAGCGTTTGCATCAGGCCTTCGGTGGCGAATTTCGAGACACCGTAGGCGCCCCAATACGCGCGACCCTTGCGCCCGACGCTGCTGGAGGTGAACACCACCGAGGCGTCCTGGGACAGCTTGAGCAGTGGCAACAGGGTACTGGTCAACATGAACATGGCGTTGACATTGACCTGCATGACGCGCATGAAATTTTCCCCGGACAGCTGTTCGATCGGGGTGCGCGGGCCGATGATCGATGCGTTGTGCAGCAAGCCATCCAGATGGCCGAATTCGCTCTCGATCATCGCCGCCAGCTCATCGTATTGATGGGGCAGGGCGGTCTCGAGGTTGAACGGGATCACGGCCGGTTGCGGATGGCCGGCGGCTTCGATCTCGTCGTAGACCTGGGTCAGGTTGGCTTCGGTCTTGCCCAGCAACAGGACGGTGGCGCCATGGGCGGCATAGGTTTTGGCGGCGGCAGCGCCAATACCGCGACCGGCACCGGTGACCAGGATGACCCGGCCTTTGAGCAGATCGGGGCGGGCGGAATAATCAAACATGAAAAAACCCTCTACATAATCCATCAATAGAGCTGAAAAGATCGCAGCCTGCGGCAGCTCCTACAGGATGCACATCGATCCCCTGTAGGAGCTGCCGAAGGCTCGGGCCGCGTTCGGACGATCTTTTGACGTTAATCAGCAGCCACATAGGGCGCTATCAAGCACCTTGCGCAACTCCAGCGGATGATCGACCACCACGTCCGCTCCCCAATGCCGCGGATTATCGTCCGGGTGGATGTAGCCGAAAGTGACGGCGGCCGTCCGGGTGCCGGCATCACGCCCGGATTCGATATCGCGCAGGTCATCGCCCACGAACAGCACGCTGGCCGGATCGAGGTCGAGCATCTTGCAGGCGAGGATCAACGGCTCCGGGTCCGGCTTGCTGTTCTTCACGTGATCCGGGCAAATCAGCAGGGCCGAACGCTCGGCCAGCCCCAGCTGCTGCATGATCGGCTCGGCGAAACGCAGCGGCTTGTTGGTGACCACGCCCCAGATCAGGTTGGCCTTCTCGATATCGGCCAGCAGTTCGCCCATGCCGTCAAACAGTTTGCTGTGAACCGCGCAACCCACCAGGTAACGCTCAAGGAACTCCAGGCGCAATGCCTCGAAACCCGGGGACTCCGGGTCCATGGAGAAGGTCACTGCGACCATCGCCTTGGCACCGCCGGAGATTTCATCGCGGATGTGCTTGTCGTTGATCGGCGGCAAGCCGCGGTCGGCACGCATCGCCTGGCAAATCGCAATGAAGTCCGGCGCGGTGTCGAGCAGGGTGCCGTCCATGTCGAAAAGAACTGCTCTGATACGCATCGGCTTACTCCTCGCGCAGGGTCTGGATCATGTAGTTGACGTCCACGTCGGACGCCAGTTTGTAATGCTTGGTCAGCGGGTTGTAGGTCAGGCCAATGATGTCCTTGACGGTCAGGCCGGCCATGCGGCTCCAGGCACCGAGCTCGGAAGGACGGATGAATTTCTTGAAGTCGTGGGTGCCGCGTGGCAACAGCTTCATGATGTATTCGGCGCCGACGATGGCGAACAGGTACGCCTTCGGGTTGCGGTTGATGGTGGAGAAGAACACCTGGCCGCCCGGCTTGACCATGCGGAAACAGGCGCGAATCACCGAGGACGGGTCCGGTACGTGCTCGAGCATTTCCAGGCAGGTCACCACGTCGAACTGTTCAGGCATTTCCTCGGCAAGGGCCTCGGCGGTGATCTGCCGGTATTCGACGTTCACGCCCGATTCCAGCTGATGCAGTTGTGCCACCGCCAGTGGCGCTTCGCCCATGTCGATACCGGTCACGGTCGCGCCGCGCTGGGCCATGGCTTCGCTGAGGATGCCGCCGCCGCAACCGACGTCGAGGACCTTCTTGCCGGCCAGGTTGACGCGTTCGTCAATCCAGTTCACGCGCAGCGGATTGATGTCATGAAGCGGTTTGAATTCGCTCTCGCGGTCCCACCAGCGATGGGCCAGGGCTTCGAATTTGGCGATTTCGGCGTAGTCGACGTTGCTCATGGTTTAAGTCCTCTAAAACTTGAAAAATCCTGTAGCCCCGGTGTTGAGTCCGGGGAGGCTTACGATTCTGTGCGGCCGCTGATGCGCTGGCCCCAGGCCTTGGCGATGGCGACGAGTTGTTGTTCATCCATGCGTGTCAGGCGGCGGTCGTCGAGCAGTTGCTTGCCCGCGACCCAAAGGTGTTTCACGCAATCGCGGCCTGACGCATATATAAGCTGCGATACCGGGTCATAGACCGGTTGCTGGGCCAGGCCCGAGAGGTCGAACGCCACGATGTCGGCGGCCTTGCCGATTTCCAGCGAGCCCACCTCGGCTTCGATCCCCAGTGCGCGTGCGCCGTTGAGGGTGGCCATGCGCAGGGCGCTGTGGGCGTCCAGTGCGGTGGCCGAACCCGCGACGGCCTTGGCCAGCAGGGCGGCGGTGCGGGTTTCGCCCAGCAGGTCCAGGTCATTGTTGCTGGCGGCGCCGTCGGTGCCGAGGGCCACGTTGACCCCGGCCTGCCACAGGCGCTCCACCGGGCAGAAACCGCTGGCCAGCTTCAGGTTCGACTCCGGGCAGTGAATGACATGGGTGTTGCTTTCTACCAGCAGCGCCAGGTCTTCGTCGCTGACCTGGGTCATGTGCACCGCCTGGAAGCGCGGCCCCAGCAAGCCCAGGCGCGCCAGTCGGGCCAGCGGCCGTTCACCCTGCTGTTCGACGGCTTGCCGCACCTCGAAGGCGGTTTCATGCACATGCATGTGGATCGACGCATCCAGCTCTTCGGCGATCACCCGGATCTTTTCCAGGTTTTCATCGCCCACGGTGTAGGGGGCATGGGGGGCGAAGGTGATTTTAATGCGTTCGTGATGCTTGAGATCGCCGAACAGCTCGACACCCTGGCGAATCGCCTCGTCCGCCGTGCTGGCGCCCGGGATCGGGAAATCGAGGATCGGAATCGCAATTTGCGCGCGAATGCCGCTGTTGTGCGCGCACTCGCTGGCAACCTTCGGGAAGAAATACATGTCAGAGAAGCAGGTGATGCCGCCCTTGAGTTGCTCTGCGATGGCCAGGTCCGTGCCGTCGCGGACGAAATCCTCGTCGACCCACTTGGCCTCGGCCGGCCAGATGTGGTTTTCCAGCCACGTCATCAGCGGCAGATCGTCGGCCAGGCCGCGAAACAGGGTCATTGCCGCATGCCCGTGGGCATTGATCAGGCCGGGGCTGAGCAGGATGTCCGGCAGTTCACGCACTTCGATTGCGTTAAGCTGCAGGGCGTTGCGGCGCGGACCGATGAAAACGATGCGCCCGTCGCGGATGCCCAGGCCATGATCCTTGAGCACGACGCCAGCGGGTTCGACGGGTACCAGCCAGGTTGGCAGCAACAACAGATCGAGCGCAATGGCAGTGTTCGGCATCGAGGATCGGTTCCAGGGCTTTTGTAAAGGATGGCGAAGTATACCCGAGCGTCTTCGCCGGGGGATCGCTATAATCGGCGGCTTTTGTTTCTGACTGCGGGGTGTGGGATGCGCGATCGACTGTTGGCTGCTGAGAAGGTTAAGGCCATCGATTGGCGTGATGGCACCCTGTACCTGCTGGATCAGCGTGTTTTGCCGTTCGAGCAAACCTGGATCGCCTGCACCAGTGCGGCGGGCGTGGCGGAAGCCATTCGCTCGATGGTGGTGCGCGGCGCGCCAGCCATCGGCATCAGTGCGGCCTATGGCGTGGTGCTGGCGGCGCGGGCCCGATTTGCCGAGGGTGGCCATTGGCAGGAAGCGCTGGAAGAGGATTTCGCGCAGTTGGCCGCCACCCGTCCGACCGCCGTCAACCTGTCCTGGGCACTCGGTCGCATGCGCGAACGCCTGGCTCGGCTGAAAAAGCACGCCGACCCTTTGTCCGTGCTGGAGGCCGAGGCCATGGCCATCCATGAGAGCGACCGCGAAGCCAACCTGACCATGGCGCAACTGGGCGTCGACCTGATCCGCAAGCACCAGGGCAATGCCCAGGCGATCCTGACCCACTGCAACACCGGCGCACTGGCCACCGGTGGCTTCGGCACGGCGCTGGGGGTGATTCGCGGCGCCTTCATCGAGGGGATGGTCGAGCGCGTGTATGCCGGCGAAACCCGGCCATGGCTGCAAGGCTCGCGACTGACCGCCTGGGAGCTGGCCAACGAAGGCATCCCGGTGACCCTCAGTGCCGATTCCGCCGCTGCGCACATCATGAAGACCAAGGGCGTCACCTGGGTCATCGTCGGGGCAGACCGCATTACCGCCAATGGCGACGTGGCCAACAAGATCGGCACCTACCAATTGGCCGTCAATGCCATGCACCACGGGGTGCGCTTCATGGTGGTGGCGCCGAGCTCGACCATCGACATGGACTTGGCCAGCGGCGACGACATTGTGCTCGAGGAGCGCGATGAGCGCGAACTACTGGAGGTGGGTGGCCAGCGGCTCGGGGCCGATATCGATGCGTTCAACCCGGTGTTCGACGTGACCCCGGCAGACCTGATCGACGTGATCGTCACCGAAAAAGGCATCGTCGAGCGCCCGGATACGGCGAAGATGGCGCAGTTGATGTGTCGCAAGCGCCTGCATTGATGATCTCTGGTGCCTGATAAATTGCCTTCGCGAGCAGGCTCGCTCCCACAATATTCGCGGTGTGGCCGCAATGGGCGGCGCAATGACGAATCATTGTGGGAGCGAGCCTGCTCGCGAAGGGGGCCTGAAAGCATTAAAACAGCGTGAATCTGCCCCTGGTTCTCCATTCAGCACTGCTCTAAGCCCCTCTGATCCCCTTCAAGCCTGTCATCGGTCAACTAACTATGCTCCATGCGCATCAGGGGGATAGGTGCGTGGCGGCTCTTGTGATAACATCCGGCGGTTTCCAAGGTTGCCCCGCGGGGTGACCTTTACTGCGCAGATCCATGGCATAACTCGTTGATTTGTCGTAAGTCGGTGCATGGCACTCAGCCTGCAGCGGCGAGCTTCGTTCGTCCCATATGGATGAGACGAAGTTTCACCAGAAAAAGGAATCAGGCTTCTCATGGGCGAACTGGCCAAAGAAATCCTCCCGGTCAATATCGAAGACGAGCTGAAGCAGTCCTACCTCGACTACGCGATGAGCGTAATTGTCGGGCGGGCACTGCCGGATGCGCGCGATGGCTTGAAGCCCGTGCACCGGCGCGTGCTGTTCGCGATGAGCGAGCTGGGCAACGACTTCAACAAGCCGTACAAGAAATCTGCCCGTGTTGTCGGTGACGTGATCGGTAAGTATCACCCGCACGGTGACACCGCGGTGTACGACACCATCGTTCGGATGGCGCAGCCATTTTCCCTGCGCTACCTGCTGGTAGACGGCCAGGGCAACTTCGGTTCGGTGGACGGCGACAACGCCGCGGCCATGCGATACACCGAAGTTCGCATGACCAAGCTGGCGCACGAGCTGCTGGCTGACCTGCACAAAGAAACCGTGGACTGGGTGCCGAACTACGACGGCACCGAAATGATCCCAGCGGTCATGCCGACCCGTATTCCCAACCTGCTGGTCAACGGCTCCAGCGGTATCGCCGTGGGCATGGCGACCAACATTCCGCCGCACAACCTCGGTGAAGTCATCGATGGTTGCCTGGCGCTCATCGACAACCCCGAGCTGACCGTCGACGAGCTGATGCAGTACATCCCCGGTCCGGACTTCCCGACCGCCGCGATCATCAACGGTCGCGCCGGCATCATCGAGGCTTACCGTACCGGTCGCGGGCGCATCTACATGCGCGCCCGCTCGATGATCGAAGACATCGACAAGGTCGGTGGCCGCCAGCAGATCGTCATCACCGAACTCCCTTACCAGCTGAACAAGGCCCGTCTGATCGAGAAGATCGCCGAGCTGGTCAAGGAGAAGAAGCTCGAAGGCATCACCGAGCTGCGCGACGAGTCCGACAAGGACGGTATGCGCGTCGTGATCGAGCTGCGTCGCGGCGAAGTGCCTGAGGTGATCCTCAACAACCTCTACGCCCAGACCCAGCTGCAAGCGGTATTCGGCATCAACATCGTCGCGCTGATCGACGGCCGTCCACGCATCCTGAACCTCAAGGACCTGCTGGAAGCCTTCGTGCGTCACCGTCGCGAAGTCGTCACTCGTCGTACCGTGTTCGAACTGCGCAAGGCGCGCGAGCGTGGCCACATCCTCGAAGGTCAAGCGGTTGCCCTGTCGAACATCGACCCGGTCATCGCCCTGATCAAGGCTTCGCCGACCCCGTCGGAAGCCAAGGAAGCGCTGGTCAGCACCCCTTGGGAGTCTTCGGCGGTAGTGGCGATGGTTGAACGTGCCGGCGCCGATTCGTGCCGTCCGGAAAACCTCGACCCGCAGTACGGCCTGCGCGACGGCAAGTACTTCCTGTCGCCAGAGCAGGCGCAAGCCATCCTGGAACTGCGTCTGCACCGCCTGACCGGCCTGGAACACGAAAAGCTGCTGGCCGAGTATCAAGAGATCCTCAACCAGATCGGCGAGCTGATCCGCATCCTCAACAGCGCCACGCGCCTGATGGAAGTGATCCGCGAAGAGCTGGAAGTGATCCGTGCCGAATACGGCGACGTGCGCCGTACCGAAATCCTCGATGCGCGTCTAGACCTGACCCTGGGCGACATGATCCCGGAAGAAGATCGCGTGGTGACCATTTCCCACGGTGGCTATGCCAAGACCCAGCCACTGGCGGCGTACCAGGCCCAGCGTCGTGGCGGTAAAGGCAAGTCGGCGACCGGCGTCAAGGATGAGGACTACATCGCTCACCTGCTGGTTGCCAACAGCCACACCACGCTGCTGCTGTTCTCCAGCAAGGGCAAGGTGTACTGGCTGAAAACCTACGAAATCCCTGAAGCCTCCCGTGCTGCCCGTGGTCGTCCTCTGGTCAACCTGCTGCCGCTGGATGATGGTGAATACATCACCACCATGCTGCCGGTCGAGGAATACACCGAAGGTCACTTCATCTTCATGGCCACCGCCAACGGCACCGTGAAGAAGACCCCGCTGGAATCCTTCAGCCGTCAACGCAGCGTCGGCCTGATCGCGCTGGAGCTGGACGAAGGCGACGTGCTGATTTCCGCGGCCATTACCGATGGCGAGCGCGAAGTCATGCTGTTCTCCGACGGCGGCAAGGTAACGCGCTTCAAGGAATCCGACGTTCGTGCCATGGGCCGTACCGCTCGTGGTGTGCGCGGCATGCGCCTGCCAGAAGGGCAGAAGCTGATTTCCATGCTGATCCCGGAAGAAGGCAGCCAGATCCTCACCGCTTCGGCGCGTGGTTATGGCAAGCGTACGGCGATCACCGAGTTCCCTGAGTACAAGCGTGGCGGCCAGGGCGTGATCGCCATGGTCAGCAACGAGCGCAACGGCCGTCTGGTCGGTGCGGTCCAGGTGCTCGACGGCGAGGAAATCATGCTGATCTCCGACCAGGGCACCCTGGTGCGTACCCGTGTCGACGAAGTGTCGAGCCTGGGGCGTAATACCCAGGGCGTGACCCTGATCAAGCTGGCCAACGATGAAACGCTGGTTGGTCTGGAGCGGGTCCAGGAGCCTTCGGAAGTCGAGGGTGAAGAGCTGGAAGGCGAAGAAGGTGCTGTGTTCGAAGGCACTGCAGTGATCGACGACATCGTCGAAGACCAGCAACTCGACGCCGCCGCTGACGAAGAACCACAGGAATAAGCGGGTAAACAGGGGGCGGATGAAAATTCGCCCCCTTGTTGTTTGTCCGAGAGGAAAATGTCGACACCCATGGATATCCCCTGTGGGAGCGAGCCTGCTCGCGAAGCAGGCGCCGCGGTATCTCTGAAACACCGCGGTGATGCATTCGCGAGCAGGCTCGCTCCCACAGGTGCCTGCTTCAGCAGGGCCCCTGTGTCGATTGATAATGTGATTTATTGCGTGATACCACCAAATCAGAGCGAGATTGGATGTGAGCAAGAGAGCCTATAACTTCTGCGCCGGTCCTGCGGCGCTTCCCGAAGCTGTCCTGCAGCGCGCCCAGGGTGAACTCCTCGACTGGCACGGCAAGGGCCTGTCGGTCATGGAAATGAGCCATCGCAGCGATGAGTTCGTGTCCATTGCCACCAAGGCCGAGCAGGATCTGCGTGATCTGCTGAATATCCCCTCGAACTATAAAGTGCTGTTCCTGCAAGGCGGCGCCAGCCAGCAATTTGCCCAGATTCCGCTGAACCTGCTGCCTGAAAGCAGCACCGCCGACTATATCGACACCGGTATCTGGTCGCAGAAAGCCATCGAGGAAGCGTCGCGCTTCGGTAACGTCAATGTTGCCGCCACCGCCAAGCCCTACGACTATTTCGCCATTCCTGGCCAGAATGAATGGCAGCTGTCCAAGGACGCGGCCTACGTTCACTACGCGCCGAACGAAACCATCGGCGGCCTGGAATTCCAGTGGGTTCCCGAGACCGGTGACGTGCCATTGGTGGCCGACATGTCTTCGGACATCCTCTCACGCCCGATCGATGTCTCGCGCTTCGGCATGATCTACGCCGGCGCCCAGAAGAACATCGGCCCGAGCGGTATCGTCGTGAACATCGTTCGCGAAGACCTGCTCGGTCGCGCCCGTTCCATTTGCCCGACCATGCTCGACTACAAGGTCGCGGCCGACAACGGCTCCATGTACAACACCCCGCCAACCCTGGCCTGGTACCTGTCCGGCCTGGTGTTCGAGTGGCTGAAAGAGCAGGGCGGTGTCGAGGCCATCGGCAAGCTCAATGACGTCAAGCAGCGCACGCTGTACGACTTCATCGATGCCAGCGGCCTCTACAGCAACCCGATCAACAAGTCGGACCGCTCGTGGATGAACGTACCGTTCCGCCTGGCCGATGACCGTCTGGACAAGCCGTTCCTGGCTGGCGCCGACGAGCGTGGCCTGCTGAACCTCAAGGGCCACCGCTCCGTGGGCGGCATGCGCGCCTCCATCTATAACGCCGTCGACATCAACGCGATCAACGCGCTGGTGGCGTACATGGCAGAGTTCGAGAAGGAACACGGCTAATGTCTGAGCAAGAACTCAAGGCACTGCGCCTGCGCATCGATGCCCTGGACGAAAAGGTCCTGGAGCTGATCAGTGAGCGCGCACGCTGCGCCCAGGAAGTTGCGCGAGTAAAGATGGCTTCGCTGGCCGAAGGCGAAGTGCCGGTGTTCTATCGTCCCGAGCGCGAAGCTCAGGTGCTCAAGCGTGTCATGGAGCGCAACCAGGGGCCGCTGGGCAACGAGGAGATGGCGCGGCTGTTCCGCGAAATCATGTCCTCGTGCCTGGCCCTCGAGCAACCGTTGAAAGTCGCGTACCTGGGCCCTGAAGGTACCTTCACCCAGGCGGCGGCCCTGAAACACTTCGGCCACGCGGTGATCAGCAAGCCGATGGCGGCCATCGACGAAGTGTTCCGCGAAGTGGCGGCCGGTGCGGTGAATTTCGGCGTTGTCCCGGTGGAAAACTCCACCGAAGGCGCGGTCAACCACACCCTCGACAGCTTCCTCGAGCACGACATGGTGATCTGTGGTGAAGTCGAGTTGCGGATTCACCACCACCTGTTGGTCGGTGAAAACACCAAGACCGACAGCATCAGCCGCATCTACTCCCACGCCCAGTCCCTGGCCCAGTGCCGCAAGTGGCTGGACGCCCACTACCCGAATGTCGAGCGCGTGGCGGTGTCCAGCAACGCCGAAGCGGCCAAGCGGGTCAAGGGCGAGTGGAACTCGGCGGCGATTGCCGGCGACATGGCGGCCGGTCTCTACGGGCTGACCCGATTGGCCGAGAAAATCGAGGACCGTCCGGACAACTCCACGCGCTTCCTCATGATCGGTAACCAGGAAGTGCCGCCGACTGGCGACGACAAGACCTCGATCATCGTCTCGATGAGCAACAAGCCGGGCGCGCTGCACGAATTGCTGGTGCCGTTCCACGACAATGGCATCGACCTGACGCGAATCGAGACCCGTCCGTCGCGCAGCGGCAAATGGACCTACGTGTTCTTCATCGACTTCGTCGGCCACCACCGCGACCCGCTGGTAAAAGGTGTGCTGGAAAAGATCAGTCAGGAAGCAGTAGCACTCAAAGTGCTGGGTTCCTACCCGAAAGCAGTTCTCTAAGGGGCGGTAGCAAATGAGTGGCAATTTCCTCGCTCTGGCACAGCCGGGCGTGCAACAACTTTCGCCTTACGTTCCGGGCAAACCCGTGGACGAACTGGCGCGTGAGCTGGATCTCGATCCGGCCAGCATCGTCAAGCTGGCCAGCAACGAAAACCCGTTGGGCGCGAGCCCCAAGGCCCTGGCCGCCATCCGTGATGCCCTGGTCGAACTGACCCGTTATCCAGACGGCAATGGTTTTGCGCTCAAGACCCTGCTGGCCGAACAGTGCCGCGTCGAGCTGAACCAGGTGACATTGGGCAACGGCTCCAATGACATCCTTGAGCTGGTCGCACGCGCCTACCTGGCGCCGGGCCTGAATGCGGTGTTCAGCGAGCATGCGTTTGCGGTCTACCCGATCGTGACCCAGGCCGTCGGCGCCCAGGCCAAGGTTATTCCGGCCAAGGACTGGGGGCATGACCTGCCGGCCATGCTGGCGGCCATCGACGCCAATACCCGCGTAGTCTTCATCGCCAACCCGAACAACCCAACCGGGACCTGGTTCGATACCGAGGCGCTGGATGAATTCCTCCAGGATGTGCCGGAGCACGTGTTGGTGGTGCTGGACGAGGCCTACATCGAATACGCCGAAGGCAGCGACTTGCCGGACGGCCTGGACTTCCTGGCGGCTTACCCGAACCTGCTGGTGTCGCGCACGTTCTCCAAGGCCTACGGCCTGGCGGCATTGCGCGTCGGTTATGGCTTGTCCACCGCCGTGGTCGCCGATGTGCTGAACCGCGTGCGCCAACCGTTCAACGTCAACAGCCTGGCCTTGGCCGCTGCGTGCGCTGCACTGCAAGACGCCGAATACCTGGCGGAAAGTCGTCGCTTGAACGAGTCGGGCATGCAGCAGCTTGAAGCGGGTTTTCGCGAGCTGGGGCTGGGCTGGATTCCTTCCAAGGGCAATTTCATCTGTGTTGATCTAAATCGCGAAGCGGCTCCGGTGTTCCAGGGCTTGCTGCGCGAAGGCGTGATCGTGCGCCCGGTGGCCAACTACGGCATGCCGAACCACTTGCGCGTTACCATCGGTCTGCCGGCGGAAAACAGCCGCTTCCTTGAGGCGCTGGCCAAGGTTATGGCTCGTGGTTGATGTCACTGTGCCGCAATCTGCTGAGCCTTTGATCGGGCGCCTGGTGGTGGTCGGCCTGGGGTTGATCGGCGGTTCGTTTGCCAAGGGTTTGCGCGAAAGTGGCCTGTGCCGCGAAGTGGTCGGGGTCGACCTCGACCCGCAGTCGCGCAAGCTGGCCGTTGAATTGGGCGTGGTGGATCGTTGCGAAGAAGACCTGGCGGTGGCTTGCCAGGGTGCCGACGTGATCCAGCTGGCTGTGCCGATCCTCGCCATGGAAAAAATGCTCGGCCGATTGGCCGGCATGGACCTTGGGCAAGCGATCCTGACTGACGTTGGCAGTGCCAAGGGCAACGTCGTGCGTGCGGCGAGCGAAGCCTTTGGCGGCGTGCCGGCGCGTTTCGTGCCGGGCCATCCGATCGCCGGTTCCGAGCAGAGTGGGGTGGAAGCCTCCAATGCCGACCTGTTCCGTCGCCACAAAGTGATCCTCACGCCGCTGGATCAGACCGATCCGCAAGCCTTGGCCGTGGTCGATCGCCTGTGGCGCGAACTGGGCGCCGATGTCGAGCACATGCAGGTCGAACGGCACGACGAAGTGCTGGCGGCCACCAGTCATCTGCCGCACTTGCTGGCATTCGGCCTGGTCGACTCGCTGGCCAAGCGCAATGAAAATCTTGAGATCTTCCGTTACGCTGCGGGCGGCTTCCGCGATTTCACAAGAATCGCCGGGAGCGACCCGGTCATGTGGCATGACATCTTCCTCGCTAACCGCGAGGCTGTCCTGCGCACACTCGATACATTTCGCAGCGACCTCGACGCCTTGCGCGACGCGGTCGATGCAGGGGATGGGCACCAATTGTTGGGCGTTTTCACGCGCGCCCGGGTTGCCCGCGAGCATTTCAGTAAAATCCTGGCCCGTCGGGCCTATGTGGACGCTATGAATTCCAACGATCTGATTTTCCTGGCTCAACCTGGTGGCCGCCTGTCCGGTCGGATTCGCGTACCAGGTGACAAGTCGATTTCCCACCGTTCGATCATGCTGGGCTCCCTGGCCGAAGGCGTCACCGAAGTCGAAGGTTTCCTCGAGGGCGAAGACGCCCTGGCGACCCTGCAGGCGTTCCGTGACATGGGCGTGGTCATCGAAGGCCCGCACCATGGTCGTGTGACCATTCACGGCGTCGGCCTGCATGGCCTCAAGCCAGCACCGGGCCCGATCTACCTGGGTAACTCCGGCACCTCGATGCGCCTGTTGTCCGGCCTGCTGGCCGCGCAAGACTTCGACAGCACCCTGACCGGCGACGCTTCGCTGTCCAAGCGCCCGATGAATCGCGTGGCTAACCCGCTGCGCGAGATGGGCGCGGTCATTGAAACCGCTGCCGAAGGTCGTCCGCCGATGACCATCCGTGGCGGCAACAAGCTCAAGGGCCTGACCTACACCATGCCGATGGCCAGTGCCCAGGTTAAATCCTGCCTGCTGCTGGCGGGTCTGTACGCTGAAGGCAAGACCACCGTCACCGAGCCTGCGCCAACCCGTGACCACACCGAGCGCATGCTGCGTGGCTTCGGCTACCCGGTGAGCGTTGACGGTGCAACGGCCTCGGTCGAGTCGGGCGGCAAGCTGACCGCGACCCATATCGAAGTGCCGGGCGACATCTCGTCGTCGGCGTTCTTCCTGGTGGCCGCATCGATCGCCGAAGGTTCGGAGCTGGTGCTCGAGCATGTCGGCATCAACCCGACCCGTACCGGCGTCATCGACATCCTGCGCCTGATGGGCGCTGACATCACCCTGGAAAACCAGCGTGAAGTGGGTGGCGAGCCAGTGGCTGACCTGCGCGTGCGGGCAGCTAAACTTAAAGGTATCGAGATTCCCGAAGCGCTGGTTCCGCTGGCCATCGACGAATTCCCGGTGCTGTTCGTGGCTGCCGCTTGTGCCGAAGGGCGCACCGTGCTGACCGGCGCCGAAGAACTGCGGGTCAAGGAGTCGGACCGTATCCAGGTCATGGCCGATGGCCTGCTGGCACTGGGTGTCAAATGCCAGCCGACGCCGGACGGCATCATTATCGACGGCGGCCAGATCGGCGGCGGTGAAGTGCACGGCCACGGCGACCACCGGATTGCCATGGCCTTCAGCGTCGCCTCGCTGCGCGCCACTGCACCGATCCGCATCCATGACTGCGCCAACGTCGCGACCTCGTTCCCCAACTTCCTCGCGCTGTGCGCGCAGGTCGGTATCCGCGTTGCCCAAGAGGCTCAGTCGTGAAGCGCATTGCACCGGTCATCACCATTGATGGGCCAAGCGGCTCGGGCAAAGGCACCATCGCCGGAATCCTGGCTCGGCGCCTGGGCTGGAACCTGCTGGATTCCGGTGCGCTGTACCGCCTGCTGGCCTTCGCCGCGCACAACCACGGCGTCGACCTGACCAATGAAGAGCTGCTGAAGAAACTCGCCGCTCATCTGGATGTGCAATTTATCGCGGCGACCGAAGGTCAGCTGCAGCGCATCATCCTGGAAGGGGACGAGGTCAGCGATGTGATCCGTACCGAAAGCGTCGGCTCGGGTGCCTCCCAGGTGGCGGCATTGCCCGCGGTGCGCGAGGCGCTGCTGCAGCGCCAGCGCGCCTTCCAGGAAGCGCCGGGCCTGGTGGCCGATGGTCGCGACATGGGCACCGTGGTGTTTCCGGATGCGCCGCTGAAGATTTTCCTGACCGCCAGTGCCGAGGAAAGGGCGCGTCGTCGATATTTGCAGTTGAAGGGCAAAGGCGACGATGTTAGTCTGTCGAGTCTGCTAGATGAGATCCGTGCACGCGATGAGCGTGACACCCAGCGAGCGGTAGCCCCGCTTAAACCGGCGGCTGACGCCATACAGCTGGATTCCACGGAGTTGTCCATCGACCAGGTGCTGGAACGCATCATGAGCGAGATCGCCATTCGCGATATCGCCGGGTGACCAAGAAGGCCGCAGGGGACCAGTCATAGTCCTGTGGCGCTTCTTTTAAATGAAACTAACCCACACCGTCTGGGGTGTGGAGATGGGCGTATCCTTCGCCCTCATTCACAGGAATTAAAATGAGCGAAAGCTTTGCGGAACTCTTTGAAGAAAGCCTAAAAACCCTGAACCTTCAGGCAGGCTCCATCATCACCGGTGTTATCGTTGATATCGATTACCAAGCTCGCTGGGTAACCGTTCACGCTGGCCTGAAGTCTGAAGCACTCATCCCGCTTGAGCAGTTCTACAACGACGCTGGCGACCTGACTATCAACGTCGGTGACGAAGTTCACGTTGCGCTGGACTCGGTTGAAGACGGCTTTGGCGAAACCAAGCTGTCCCGTGAAAAAGCCAAGCGCGCTGAATGCTGGATTGTTCTGGAAGCAGCCTTCGCAGCCGAAGAAGTGGTCAAGGGCGTTATCAACGGTAAGGTTAAAGGCGGCTTCACTGTCGACGTTAACGGCATCCGTGCGTTCCTGCCAGGTTCTCTGGTTGACGTCCGTCCAGTGCGCGACACCACGCACCTGGAAGGCAAAGAGCTGGAATTCAAGGTCATCAAGCTGGACCAGAAGCGCAACAACGTTGTCGTTTCCCGTCGTAGCGTCCTGGAAGCCGAGAACTCCGCCGAGCGCGAAGCTCTGCTGGAATCCCTGCAGGAAGGCCAGCAAGTCAAAGGTATCGTCAAGAACCTCACCGATTACGGCGCATTCGTCGATCTGGGTGGCGTGGACGGCCTGCTGCACATCACCGACATGGCCTGGAAGCGCATCAAGCATCCTTCCGAAATCGTCAACGTTGGTGACGAAATCGACGTTAAGGTTCTGAAATACGATCGCGAACGCAACCGTGTTTCCCTGGGCCTGAAGCAACTGGGCGAAGATCCATGGGTTGCTATCAAAGCCCGTTACCCAGAAGGCACTCGCGTTACCGCTCGTGTAACCAACCTGACCGACTACGGCTGCTTCGCTGAGCTGGAAGAAGGCGTTGAAGGCCTGGTACACGTTTCCGAAATGGACTGGACCAACAAGAACATCCACCCTTCGAAAGTCGTACAAGTCGGCGACGAAGTGGAAGTTATGGTTCTGGACATCGACGAAGAGCGTCGTCGTATCTCCCTGGGCATCAAGCAGTGCAAATCTAACCCATGGGAAGATTTCTCTGGCCAGTTCAACAAGGGCGATAAAATCTCCGGCACCATCAAGTCGATCACCGATTTCGGTATCTTCATTGGTCTGGACGGCGGCATCGACGGCCTGGTTCACCTGTCCGACATCTCCTGGAACGAAGTGGGCGAAGAAGCTGTTCGTCGCTTCAAGAAGGGCGACGAGTTGGACACCGTTATCCTGTCGGTTGACCCAGAGCGCGAGCGCATCTCCCTGGGTATCAAGCAGCTGGAAAGCGATCCGTTCTCCGAGTACGTTCAAGAGAACGACAAAGGCGCAATCGTTAAGGGCATCGTGAAAGAAGTTGACGCTAAAGGCGCCATCATCACCCTGGCCGACGATATCGAAGCGACTCTGAAAGCCTCCGAAATCAGCCGTGACCGCGTTGAAGACGCGCGCAACGTTCTGAAAGAAGGCGAAGAAGTAGAAGCCAAGATCATCAGCGTTGATCGCAAGAGCCGCGTAATCCAGCTCTCGATCAAGTCGAAAGACGTTGAAGACGAGAAAGAAGCTATCCAGAGCCTGCGCGACAAGCCAGTAGCTGGTGACGCTCCAGTAGCCACCACCCTGGGTGACCTGCTGCGTGCTGCACAAGCGGAAAAACAGAACTAAGTTCTGACTTTCTGTAAAAAAAAGGGCGACTTCGGTCGCCCTTTTTTGTGTGCGCCC
>NZ_APIO01000104.1:0-13602 GCF_000408945.1 Pseudomonas sp. G5(2012) | reverse complement strand
GAATGCCGCCAGGGACGCTCCGCGTTCCACTGACGACGCATGACATGAGCCGTGCGCAATGGTGACGCGGAGCATCACAGGATGCATTCCCACGCAGAGCGTGGGAACGATCAATCAGGTACAGCCGGCAAGTCGGATCGCCACACCGCTGGCTACAAGGTGTACGCGTCCCCTCTACATCCTTGATCCCGTAAAAAACACAAAGCCCACAATATCGTGGGCTTTTGGATGGAAGTCCGGCCGTCAGGCATAACTCCTGAGGGCCACCGGAGGAATGAACGCTTCGAGCTCATCCTCCACGGCTTCGATTATTCGTTCGACGTCGGCGGCGTTCATCACCGTCGAGCAGGGGATACCGGCGATGGCGATCATGGTCTCGCCACTGGCTCGATCAAACAAACGGGCGATCATGCTGCCCGGGGCGTCCATGCTGGCCTCGAAACCCATGGGATGGAAATGCCAGCGCATCAGCTGGCAGGCGTTTGGAAAAGTGACCTTGCTGAACCCTTTATTCATGTGTTGCCCGCCTTCTTCATCGAGCGCTTCCATTAGCTCAGGTTAGGTGGGAGGAGCCTTCATTGGCTCAACCATTGACAGACTTTAAAAGTAGCAGTTGCATGTGAAAAAAATGTGTATTTTTCAGGTCGTTTGGCAATTGCTGCGCTTTTTTTGATGCAGGTCACGTGCGTGATCGTTTGCGCAATGGCCCGCCCGCATTTGCAATTGAAGGTGCGGGCCGATTTGGGCAAGCTCGGTACTTTTTGACGAGACCTTTCATGTACGCCGAGGATGATGGCCCGCTGCAAACCCAGGCCACGGGCGAGACGGTCATGCTTTACCACTTGCGCTGGAAACACCGCGATCTGGACGGGGTCATGGCGTTGTATCACCCCGATGTCCGATACAGTGATTTCTTCCAGAACCGGGTGATGGGGCTGGCCCAGTTGCGTGACTATGTGCAAAGCAGCATGCCCCGTGAGCCGGATGAGGCGCTGGAGCACTCGGACCGCATCCGCTTGGACGGCAACACTGCTTTCATCCAGTACCGCATCACTTTGCGTGGTGGTGAGGGGCTGGTGTCGTTTCGCGCCAGTGAAGCAATCACCGTGAAGGACGGGCTGATCTGGCGGGTCAACGAATATGCTTCGCTGGTCCATGAACAGCCCTGCGGCGAAAACACCGGCAGCCAGCGCCCGGCGGTCAGTCGACTGGGACTGTCGGTGCGGCAGTTGAGCTTCATGGCCGACAACCTGCAGCAGTACTTTCAACGCCAGCAGCCTTATCTCGACCCGCGGCTCGACCTGCAAAGGGTGGCACAGGAGTGTGGCTACAGTCGCAACCAGATTTCCTATCTTCTTAACCAGGTGCTGGGGCAGAGCTTCTATCGCTACGTCAACCAGGCCCGCCTGCAGCACCTGCTCAATGCGCTGGACAGTGCCATGCCCGCGGTGCGTATCGACGCCTTGGCGTTTGCCGCCGGGTTCAATTCACTGTCGGCGTTCTATAGCTGTTTCCGCCAGCACACCGGCCTGTCGCCCAAGGCCTACGTCAGGCAAATGTCCTTGCGTGCACGCGCGCAAGACAGCGCCTGAGCCCGTGCACTAGGATCAACGCCATCGAAGTCTGAGTGGCGGAGTCTTGAATGCCGGCGTGGCGCACTATCAGTTTGTGGATGGACCAACTCGACGAGCCTTTGCTGGCGCGTGCGGCGCTGGAACAGGATCTGGATGTCGATGTCGCGATTATCGGCGCGGGGTACACCGGGCTCTGGACCGCCTACTACCTGAAGCGACAGGCTCCTGGCCTGAATATTGTCATCATAGAAGCGCAAACAGCCGGTTTCGGTGCCTCGGGGCGTAACGGCGGGTGGTTGATGGGCAATCTGCTGGGCGAAGACCGGCTGCTCGCTTCGTTGTCACCCGAGCAACGTCGTGCCTCTTACGATTTGCTCCACGACATCCCTGATGAGGTGAAACGCGTCATCGAACGTGAAGGCATCGATTGCGATTATCGTAAAGGCGGCGCCCTCTATTGTGCCGCTCGCTACCCCGAGCAGGAGGCCACACTGCGCCAGTACCTGGACAAACTGTACGGCCAGGGTCTCAACGAAAACGACTACCGCTGGCTGAGCCCGGAGCAGATGGCGCAGCAAATTTGCCTGGCCAAGCCTTATGGCGCTATTTATGCGCCACATGTCGCGACCCTCCATCCGGCCAAGCTGGTCCGGGGACTGGCACGCGCGGTCGAGCGCATGGGCGTGCGGATCTACGAGAACAGCCCGGTGAATCATTGGCAGTCCGGCAGCCTTCGCACTGCCCAGGCGACGGTGCGCAGCCGCTGGGTGGTACCGGCTGTCGAAGGCTATTCGGTGACCTTGCCGCCCTTGGGACGTTATCAGTTGCCGGTGCAAAGCCTGATCGTGGCCACCGAACCGCTGTCGGCCGCCACCTGGGACGAGATTGGGCTGAGTCATGGCCAGGCCTTCAGCGAAAACAGTCGCCAGGTGACCTATGGCCAACGGACGGCAGATAACCGACTGATCTTTGGCGCGCGCGGGGGCTATCAGTTTGCCGGCAAGCTGCGCCATGACTTTGACCTGACGCGTAGCGAAATCGAGTTGCGGCGCTATCTGTTCGGCGAACTGTTTCCACAGCTTCGCAATGTGCAGATCACCCACGGCTGGGGCGGCAACCTGGGCATGTCACGGCACTTCAAGCCCCATATGCTCTGTGACCAGGCCAGCGGTATTGCCCTGTCCGGCGGTTATGGTGGGGAGGGGGTCGGTGCCAGCAACCTGGGTGGCAGGACCCTTGCCGACCTGATCCTGCAACGCGACACCGAGCGGGTTCGCCAACCGTGGGTAATTGCCCAGGGCGGACTTCACGCGCTCAAGGCCTGGGAGCCCGAACCTTGGCGCTGGCTCGGCTACAACGCGATCATTCGCAGCTTCGTCCACGAAGACCAGACTCTGGCCAACCCGACCAGCGCGCCATGGCGGCGCAGGCTCGCCAGCGGGGTCGCGGGGTTCATGGAAGGCTTGATGCACTGAACAGTGTTGCCTTCGATGATCCGTGATCAACTCACAGGTTCAACCGTGCACCTCATTTCACCTGCGCCCGGCATCCGCAACAGGGCATCGTTGCCGTTTTGCCAGAAGCTTTGGCTGCCCCTGTTGTCCTTGCCCTGGTACAGGGCTCCGGACGAACTCGGCACCTGTTCCAGCGTGGTCGAGGTATTGGCCCATTTCAGGTAAACCACTGCCGGTTCGACAGTGAAGAACGTGGCGGCCACCAGCGCGCCAAGCCCGGTGCAGCGAAAGGCCTGCGGGCCTTCAGTGAGCCTGCTGGGGTCCTTGGTCCTGGCAATGGCCGAGCCTTGGCGCAGTTGGTGCGCACGCTCGGCATAGTGGCTCACCGTGCATGCCTTGGGATCGGCTTCGGTCGCGCATTGATCGCGGGCGAGCAGCCAGAAGCGCTGGTCGATCTCGACTTTGTCGGGTCGCGGCACCGAATGCTCATCGGTGAGCGCCAGGCGATACAGGCGCGTCAGCTCGATATCCATCTGCGCCAGTCGAGCGTCGCGACAGATAAGCTTTTCAACGGCCCCCCGGGCCGCGGCGCAGTCGAAGCTGGTATTGAAGGATCGAGCAGGTGTCGCGGCATTTGCACAAAGACTCATTGAAAACCAAGCGGCGACCGCGAGGAGGGGAGTCAGAAGTGGCGTGACCATTTTCATTTCGACACCATCATTCGGTCGCACTGGGTCTAACGCAGTGTAAGGCAGTGCTCGAAACCTGCCACACAGGGGGCGCAGGCAACACGATTCGCGGGCTCAGTCTTCCTGGCGAATCGTAGCCACGTCATCGGCCTTGACTTTGACCTTGGCTCCGGAAATATCCTCGAACTCGAAGAAACCGTCCTTGGTCTTGGTTTTTGGCATGTCCTTGGTCAGATACTGGGTGCCGTTCTGCAGGGTGACCACCGTGGGCGTCGAGCAGCCGGCCAGGGCGATGAAGGCCGCTACCGCCATGGGAAACGCCAGAGTCTTGATGTTCATAATCACCTCTCATTGTTAAAAAAAACCAGTGTGGCTGTCGCAAGCGAATGCCGTTCCTTGGCGGTTGGTGCGATGCAACAGCAGAAAGTTCTATGCCCAAGGCAAAAATCCCTTAAAGCGCCTCCGCTTATCCTTTTCCATTTGCATGGGGTAGGGCGTTGCTGGTATCTGTATGCATAACCAGTGCTTGTTAATCGTGGCTCCTTTCCCGTGACTGCAAATCCTCTCGACGACCCGTTCTACTACCTCAACAACTTCATGCAAGTGCTTGATTGGCTTGAGCAACGTTATGCCGACGTGTTGAGCGTCGAAGAGCACCGCTTTATTCATGACTTCAATGGTTTGCCCCGCGAGGCCCGGGCGCTACTGGTCAGGCTGGTCATGCGCAAAGGCATGCATTTTCGCGCCAGCAAATTGCATTACGTCGAGATCGGCGATATCGCCAGCGCAGCCCGGCCGTTGCTCGAATTGGGCTGGCTCGACGAGCACCAGCCGTTGTCGGTCGAGGCGTTATTTGAAGTGTCGCTCAAGGCGGAAATTCTTCAATGCCTGGGCAACGCCATTACTCAACCCAAAGGTAAAAAGACCGACTGGCTACCGGCTCTGTGCGAGCAGTTTCCCCACGCGCAGTCCTTCAACGATTGGTGTCCGGCGCTGGATGACCGTTTGTTCAGCCTGACCATCATGGGCCTGTGCGATCGCCTGCGCTTGATGTTTTTTGGCAATCTTTACCAGGATTGGTCTGAATTCGTCTTGGCGGACCTTGGGGTCTTCACCTATGAAAAAGTCGAGTTTTGCGCCGATTCCCGAGGCTTGCGCAGCCGCGAGGACGTCGATGCCTGCCTGTTCCTTTACCAGTGCCAGCAGCTTTTCGAGGCCGGTGAGTCGGTGGCCGCCATTGTCACTCAGATCAACGGCCTGGCACTGGGCAATCCCTGGCTGCAGAGGCGTCGTGACAAGCTCTTATTCCAGATGGGCCAGGCGTGCGAGCGCGCCGGTGATTTCTGCGCCGCGTTGACCCTGTACCGGGACTGCGTGTATCCCGGCGCGCGCTTGCGCATGATCCGTGTGCTGGAACGCTGCGGTGAGTACCCACTGGCCCTTGACCTGGCGTGCCAGGCCGAACAAGCACCGCAAAACGCCGCGGAACAGCAACACCTGCTGCGTGTCCTGCCCAGGTTGCGTCGCAAGCTGGGCGGGCCGGCGGTCAAGCGTCAAGCCCCACGACAGATGGAACGCCTGGAGCTGCAACTGATCAGGACCGACCCGATGTTGTCAGTGGAGGACTACGTGCAGGCGCACCTGGGCGAAGACTCGGCACCGGTTCATTACGTCGAAAACAGCCTGGTCAACTCGCTGTTCGGGTTGCTGTGCTGGCCGGCGATATTCGCCCCGCTGCCGGGGGCGTTTTTCCATCCGTTCCAACGTGGTCCGGTGGACCTGCTGAGCGAAGACTTCCATAGCCGCCGGGCCGAATTGTTCCAGGCCTGCCTCGACGAACTCGACGACGGTCGATACCTTGAGACCATCCGCCTGCGCTATGCCCAAAAGTGGGGTGTGCAGTCGCCATTCGTGTTCTGGGGCGCACTCAACGAGCCGTTGCTGGAGCAGGCGCTGGACTGCTTGCCCGCCGAACACCTCAAGCACTGGTTCAACCGGTTGTTACTGGACATCAAGGCCAATCGGGCGGGCATGCCCGACCTGATCCAGTTCTGGCCGCAGGAAAAAACCTACCGCATGATCGAAGTCAAGGGGCCCGGGGATCGCCTGCAGGATAACCAGCTGCGCTGGCTGGAGTTCTGTCATGAGCACCGGATGCCGATTGCCGTGTGTTATGTGCAATGGGCGGAGCAGGGCGCTTGAGCTACAGCATCGCGGTGCGGGCGTTATGTGAGTTCACCGCCAAGGTCGGGGACCTCGACTTGCGCTTCACTCCCTCGCCGACCGCCCTGGAAGGCATCGTCGGGCACCGTACGGTAGCGTCACGGCGCAGTGACGACTACCAGAGTGAAGTCGCCCTCGAAGGTGCGTATCAGGGCCTGACGGTCAAGGGCAGGGCGGATGGCTATGATCCCTCGCAAAATTGCCTCGAAGAGGTCAAGACCTACCGTGGTGACTTGAGCAAGCAACCGGCCAACCACCGGCAACTGCATTGGGCACAGGCCAAGGTCTATGGCTGGCTGATGTGCCGCAAACTCAACCTGGCGCAGATCAACCTGGCGCTGGTGTATTTCGATATCGTCAGCGAAAGGGAAACTTGTCTGCTCGAGGCGTTCAGCGCCGCCGAGCTCGGGCAGTTCTTCGAACACCATTGCGGCCTGTTCCTGCACTGGGCCGAACAGGAAACGGCCCATCGCCAAAGGCGTGACCTTGCGGCACGACAGCTGGCGTTTCCCCATGCCGAGTTTCGCCCCGGGCAGCGTCACCTCGCCGAATCGGTGTTCAAGGCCGTCAGCACCGGGTGTTGCCTGATGGCCCAGGCACCCACGGGGATTGGCAAGACCATCGGCACCCTGTTCCCGCTGCTCAAGGCCCTGGCGCCGCAGCAACTGGACAAGCTGTACTTTCTCACGGCGAAAACCCCGGGACGCAAGCTGGCCCTGGACGCCGCGCAGGTGATCCTCGACTGCAGCGATGCACCGCCTTTGCGGATTCTGGAAATGATCGCCCGGGACAAGGCCTGTGAACACCCGGACAAGGCCTGTCACGGTGAATCCTGTCCGTTGGCCCAGGGCTTCTACGATCGATTGCCGGCGGCACGCCAGGCCGCCAGCGAGCTGGGCCTGTTGAACCAGAGCGCATTGCGCCAGGTCGCTTTGGAGCATGAGGTGTGCCCGTATTACCTGAGCCAGGAAATGGCGCGCTGGGCCGATGTGGTCGTTGCCGATTACAACTATTACTTCGATTTCAGTGCGCTGCTGTTCGGCCTGGCCCAGGCCAACAACTGGAAAGTCGCGGTGCTGGTCGACGAAGCCCACAACCTGGTGGAACGTGGTCGTCAGATGTACAGCGCGAGCCTCGACCAATCGACCCTCGACGGCGTTCGGAAAATCGCTCCCGAGGTGTTGAAAAAAAGCCTGCAGCGAGTCAACCGCGAATGGAACGCCTTGCATAACCAGCAGTCTGCTGCTTATCAGGCCTATGACAAGCCACCGGAAAAACTGCTCCAGGCCTTGTCGTCGTGCAGCGCCAGCATCGGCGATTACCTTAACGATCATCCGCAGGGACTGGACAGTGCATTGCAAAGCTTTTACTTCGAGGTACTGCAGTTCTGTCGGGTGGCCGAACTTTTTGACCAGCAGTACCTGTTCGACATCAGCAAACGCGACCTCGACCGCAAGCGCAACCTCTCGCAACTGTGTCTGCGCAACGTGGTGCCCGCGGGCTTCATCGGGCCGCGCCTGAGCGCTGCCCGCAGCACCGCCCTGTTCTCGGCGACCCTCAGCCCTCGCCACTATTACGCCGACTTGCTGGGTACGCCGGCGAATACCGTGTGCATCGACGTCGAGTCGCCTTTTCATGCCGATCAGCTACATGTACAGATCATCAACCAGATCTCCACGCGTTTCGTTCATCGCCAGGCATCCCTGGCGCCGATCGTCGAACTGATCGCCCGGCAGTTCATGCGGCGCCCCGGCAATTACCTGGCGTTCTTCAGCAGTTTCGATTACCTGCAGCAAGTGGCGCAGTTGCTCGCCGAGCGTTATCCCGGGATCAATCTATGGTCACAGTCACGGGGCATGGCGGAGGCGCAACGCCAGGCGTTCCTCGACCGGTTCACCGCCGAAGGCCAGGGCGTGGGCTTTGCGGTGTTGGGCGGGGCGTTTGGCGAAGGCATCGATTTGCCGGGTGCACGCTTGATTGGCGCGTTCATCGCCACCCTGGGGTTGGCGCAGCTCAACCCGGTCAACGAGCAACTCAAGCAGCGCATGGCGGCCATGTTCGGTGCGGGCTACGACTACACCTACCTGTATCCCGGCGTGCAAAAAGTGGTGCAGGCCGCTGGCAGAGTGATTCGTACACAGCAGGACCGAGGCGTGGTGATGTTGATCGATGACCGGTTTGGCGACAACAAGGTCAGGCAACTGCTGCCGCGCTGGTGGTCAATTGCTTCGGCGGCTGTTCAAATGGACGGTTTATCGCATACTGCTGAGTTACAGCACCCGATGTGAGGGATCAATGAGCGAAGATCGAATCCAGGCCAGGGTCATTGAGGACAGGCGCTTGCGCCTGCTGATCGATGCGGTGGTTGACTACGCGATCTACATGATTGACCCCGATGGCATCATTACCAGCTGGAACGCAGGGGCCCGGCGGTTCAAGGGCTATGAGGAGGCCGAGATTCTCGGCCAGCATTTTTCGCGCTTCTACACCGATGAAGATCGTCGTGCCGGCTTGCCTCAGCGGGCGCTGGACACGGCCATTCGCGAGGGCCGATTCGAAGGTGAAGGCTGGCGTGTGCGCAAGGACGGCACGCATTTCTGGTCCCACGTGGTGATCGATCCGATTTACGACCCGTCGGGCACGCTGCTGGGATTTGCCAAGATTACCCGTGACCTGACCGACCGCAAGATGGCCGAAGAGACCCTCAAGCAAAGCGAGCAACAGTTTCGCTTACTGGTGCAAAGCGTCACGGACTACGCCATCTACATGCTGGCCCCGGATGGTCGCGTGACCAACTGGAACCTGGGAGCCCAACGGATCAAGGGCTATTTGCCCGAAGAAGTTATTGGCCAGCACTTTTCGATGTTCTACACCCCTGAAGACAAGGCGAGCGGCTTACCCGGCCGGGCATTGGAGATTGCCACGCGTGAGGGGCGCTTCGAGAACAAGGGATGGCGAGTGCGCAAGGACGGCACAAGGTTCCTGGCTCACGTCGTGGTTGACCCGATCTGGGGAGACACCGGTACGTTGCTAGGCTTTGCCAAGATCACCCGCGACATCACCGAAGCGACCCAGGCGCAGCAGGCACTTGAACAAACCCGCGAAGCGCTGTTCCAGGCGCAAAAGATGCAAGCCATCGGCCAGCTCAGTGGGGGGATTGCCCACGACTTCAATAATCTGCTCACAGTCATTCTTGGCAATCTGGAAATCGTGCGCAAACGCCTGGCGGACGACCCGAAAATCGTCCGGTTGCTCGACAACGCCACCCAGGGTGCATTGCGCGGCGTGTCCTTGACCCAGCGCATGCTGGCTTTTGCCAGGAAGCAAGAGCTCAAATCCGAACCTGTGGAACTTCCCGCCCTGGTGCAGGGCATCAGCGGACTGCTGCGCAGTTCCCTGGGACCGTCGGTGGCACTGGAAACCCGTTTTCCAGAGCGGATTGAGCCGGTCCTGGCCGATATCAACCAGCTCGAATTGGCGATGCTGAACCTGGCCACCAACGCCCGCGATGCTATGCCCGACGGCGGAAAAATCGTCATCAGCGCCCGCGTTGAAACTATCTCTGATCCGTTACGGGCGGGGCGTTATGTGTGCCTGAGCATCACCGACACCGGCGACGGGATGGATGAAGCAACGCTGGCCTCGGCAATGGATCCGTTCTTCACCACCAAAGGGCTGGGCAAGGGGACTGGACTGGGGCTGTCGATGGTCCATGGCTTCATCGAACAACTGGGCGGTCGATTCATTCTCAAGAGTCAGAAAAACCAGGGCACGACTGCAGAACTGTGGTTGCCCGTGGCCTCGGAAGACTCGATAGCGGCCCCCCTTGCCGAGGAGCCGGCAACGCCGGAAGTCCCTCGCTTGCGCATCCTGGTGGTGGACGACGACAGCCTGGTGTTGACCAGCACTTGCCTGTTGCTGGAAGACCTCGGTCACCAGGTGATCACCGCAACGTCGGGCGCTCAGGGACTGGAGGTGTTCGAAAACAATATGGGCATCGATCTCGTCATTACCGATATGGCGATGCCTCAGATGAGTGGCGCGCAATTGGCGCAAGCCATCCGCGAGCGCAACCCCGACATGCCGATCATCCTGGCCACTGGATATGCCGAGCGCCTGGAAGGGTTTGCAGCCAGGTTGCCGCGCTTGTCCAAGCCGTTTACCCAGTTGAACCTGGTGGAAATTATCGCCTCAGCCATGTAGGAGCGAGCATGTCGAATCGTTGCACCGTCGCGATGGTCGTCAACGATGACGCTGGTCACCTGACACCCCTCGGAGCTCTCAAGTTCATCGCGAGCATGCTCGCTCCTACAGGTTTTTCACTCGCCGTCGTTATTGTGCACCTGGATCTCAGGCCGCCATATGCGAGGCGTCGAGTTCCTTTTTCAGGCGGGCCTTGAGGGTCTCCATTTTTGCCCCCAGTTCATCCAGCGTCGCTTTACCCAGCAGCTTCCTGGCTTGGGGAAACATCGTGGTCTCTTCCTCTTCAATGTGGTGTTCGAGCAGTTCCTTGACCACCTTGACGCGACCGGCGAACTCGGGCGTGGATGGGTCGGTGACTTTCAGGTCCGGCAGCACCAGGGAATCCACCGTACGGTGTTCTTCCTTGGCTTCGTAATACATGATGTCCTGCTCCTTGCCACCGGCTTCCTTGTACGCCGGGTACAGGACGTCTTCTTCAAGACGGGTATGAATCGAAATTTCCATTTCCAGCTTTGCAAGCAGATCGGCGCGTTTTTTCAGGCCGCGCTCGGTGGACTCACTCAGTTGGCTGAGGATGCCTTTTACGCGTTCATGGTCGGCTTTCAACAGGTCTATGGCATTCATGGTCGGGTTTCTCCAGATTGAGGGCAGCTCGCACGGTTAATTCCGCAGGACACTCATCGTTGTGGAGCATTTGTCGTGCCGCTTTGATGTCTCAGGTAAACGCCTGAAATTCAATGGGTTACAAGCGCTAATGGCCATTAGGGGTCATGCAGGCTGCATGAAGCCGGGATTTGGCTCATGCACTTCGCCACAGCCGTGAGCGATCAAGCAGATGGGGGCTTTTGCCGCTCATAGTGGGCGAGAAGCGGCTGGGTGCTGATGCCGTGAATCAGAATGCTCAGTGCGACCACCGAGAGCGTGAGGTCGGTGCACAAGGTGGCCATCGTCGGTGCGAGGTTGTGATTCAAGGCGTAGAACAGGTAGTAAAAACTACCGATGCCGCGAATCCCGAACCAGCCGATCAACAGCCGTTGCTTGCCGTCAAGCAACGTTCCCCAAGGCACCAGCGCGACAATCAGCGGCCGGATCACGCAGAACAGTACCAACGCAACCGCCAGCGCGCGCCAGTCCCAGTGACCCACCAGCACGACCCCGAGCAACGTCACCAGGAACACCTCCATGGCCCGTTCGACCAGGCTGCCAAAGGACAGCATGTCGCCGATCATGATCCCGGCCGCCACCTGCGCTTCCTCCAGGTTCGCCACATCGCCATGCACGGCGGCATCGGGCTCGACGTTCTGATGACCGACCACCGGCTGCACCAGATGCTCGGCGGGCGTCTGGGAGTGCCCCATCGACTTGACCTCGGCCCGACGCAACCCCAGGCCCGCCGCGAACACCGACAGGAAACCGTAGCCATGGACCGACTCTGCCGCGACGTACGCCAGGGCGATAAGGGCAAAGGTCAGGTAGTCGTTGGGGGACAGAGTGCTGTCTGCATTTCTGATGCGCATGGACAATGTGAGGCGCCCGATCACGCGCCCCATGCCATAGCCGACCAGCAAGCCCGCAGGCACCGCCCATAGCAGGCGCTTGAGCGCCCAGTCATCGAGCCAGGCGGTGGATGCGCCGCTGCCTTGCTCGATAAACAGCAAGCCCAGGATCACAAAGGGAAATGCAATGCCATCGTTGAGGCCGGCCTCACCGGACAGGCCGAAGCGCACCGCGTCGACGTCCTTGGCATCGTTGACCTGTACCAGCGAGGCCAGTACCGGGTCGGTGGGCGCCAGGATCGCGCCGATCAGCAGCGACGGTCCCCATGGCAAGGCGAAGGCATAATGCAGCAACAGGCAAACACCGATAATGGTCAGGACCATGACTGGCCCGGCCAGCCCGAAAGCTACACGCCACCTTCGGTCCCTCAGGGGCAGGCGCAGCTTGAGGCCACAGACGAACAACGAAAAGAGCACCGCGACTTCCGTCAGGTGCTCCATCCAGAACGCCGCGTCCTTGATGTCCAGCCTCAGCCAGCCCAGCCCCGCCGGCCCGATGACCACCCCCAACGCCAGGCACACGGCCGAGGTGGTCACCGGCATCCAGCGCAGATAGGACGAGGTCAGTGCCAGCGTCAGCAGCACGGCACCCAGCACCGCAACCCAGGCAATGAAACTCATGGCCCGTGTTTGACGAAAGGTGCGGACATGACGACCTCCAGATATGGAAAGGCCCGTCACCCAGGGCCCGTGAACTGTTGAGCATTGAAACAGTGGCCCGGTTCCATTTTTCAGGGGCATCGCGTTATCACAGGATCGGCTTGCCCCCGGTCACCCCAAAACGCTGGCCGGTGATGTAGCTGCCTTCGTCCGAGGCCAGTAGCACATAGATCGGCGCCACTTCCACCGGCTGGCCCGGACGGCCAAGCGGGGTGTTGGCGCCGAAGTTCTGTACCGTTTCCTCTGGCATGGTCGAGACGATCAGCGGCGTCCAGATCGGTCCCGGCGCCACGCTGTTGACCCGGATATTCTTCGGTCCGAGCATTTGCGCCAGGCCGGCGGTGAAGTTGGCGATCGCGCCCTTGGTCGTGGCATACGCCAGCAGGGTGGGGTTGGGCATGTCGGAGTTGACCGAGCTGGTGTTGATAATCGAACTGCCGGGCTGCATGTGCTTGAGGGCCGCCTGGCAGATCCTGAAAATGGCGGTGATGTTGACGTCGAAGGTCATCACCCATTCTTCGTCAGGAATGTCCTCTAGGTTTTCGTGGGTCATCTGGAACGCCGCGTTGTTGACCAGGATGTCGATGCGGCCGAAGCGCTCGACCGTTTTCTCCACCAATGCCCGGCAATGCACCTTGTGCGCCAGGTCGCCGGGCAGCAGCAGGCATTGGCGGCCAGCCTGTTCAACCCAGCGCGCGGTTTCCTGCGCATCTTCCTGCTCATCAAGATACGCCACGGCCACGTCGGCACCTTCACGGGCGAAGGCAATGGCTACCGCGCGGCCTATGCCGCTATCGCCCCCGGTAATCAGGGCAATCTTGCCGGTCAGTCGACCCGAACCCTTGTAGCTCTGCTCGCCGCAATCGGGGTACGGGTCCATTTTGCGTTGGGAGCCGGGGACGGGTTGGTGTTGTTTGGGGAAGGGTGGTTTTGGGTAGTCGTTCATCATTGATCTCCGGGTTAAAGGTTGGGCGGTCAAAGGGTTGACCTTGGCCTTTTGGGTGGAGTTCGGTTGGATGAAGAACCATTGGAATCGTTGTTTGTTGATAGAGTACTTATTCGTTGCTGCGGTAACGGCCGCTTAGGGTTTCGCTTTTACTGTAGGAGCCAGGCTTGCCGGCGAAGGCGTCCTGGCGGCCAATGGGGGGGGGGGACTGAGTACATATCCATTCCTGCGGTAACGGCCACTTAGGGTTTCGCTTTTACAGCGAGTCACTTGGAAGAGCCCCAAGTAACCAAGGGC
>NZ_APIO01000103.1:0-30082 GCF_000408945.1 Pseudomonas sp. G5(2012) | reverse complement strand
GGGGCGGGCGGGGGGGGGGGGGGAAAACCCCGCCGTTGCGGTCGATCGACCACTGCATCGGCGTGCGCACACCGTCGCGATCGCCGAGGTAGATGTTGTCGCCCATGCCGATCTCGTCACCGTAGTACAAGGTCGGCGTGCCGGGCATCGACAGCAACAGGCTGTTGAGCAACTCCACGCGCCGGCGATCACGCTCCATCAACGGCGCCAGGCGCCGGCGAATCCCCAGGTTGATCCGCGCCCGTCGATCGGCCGCGTAGTAATTCCACAGGTAGTCACGCTCCTTGTCGGTGACCATCTCCAAGGTGAGCTCATCGTGGTTGCGCAGGAAAATCGCCCATTGGCAATTGGCCGGGATCTCCGGGGTCTGGCGCAAGATGTCGGTGATCGGAAAACGGTCTTCCTGGGCCAGCGCCATGTACATGCGCGGCATCAACGGGAAGTGAAACGCCATGTGGCATTCGTCGCCGTTCAGGCCCTTTTTATCGGTGTCGCCGAAATACAGCTGCGTGTCCTCCGGCCATTGGTTGGCCTCGGCCAGCAGCATGCGGTCGGGGTAATTGGCGTCGATTTCGGCACGGATCTTTTTGAGAACGTCGTGGGTTTCCGGCAGGTTCTCGTTGTTGGTGCCGTCGCGCTCGATCAGGTACGGGATCGCGTCGAGGCGCAACCCGTCGATGCCCATGTCCAGCCAGTAGCGCATGACCGACAGCACCGCTTTCATCACCTGCGGGTTATCGAAATTCAGATCGGGCTGGTGTGAATAGAAGCGGTGCCAAAAGTATTGGCCGGCCACCGGGTCCCAGGTCCAGTTGGATTTTTCAGTGTCGAGAAAGATGATGCGGGTGCCGTCGTACTTTTGATCGTCATCGGACCACACGTAGAAATCCCGCGCGGCCGAACCTTTCTTGGCCTTGCGTGCGCGCTGGAACCAGGCGTGCTGGTCCGAGGTGTGGTTGATGACCAGTTCGGTGATCACCCGCAGACCACGTTTATGCGCCTCGGCGATGAAGCGCTTGGCGTCGGCCATGGTGCCGTAGTCGCTGTGCACGCCACGATATTCGGCGATGTCATAACCATCGTCGCGACGCGGCGAAGGATAGAACGGCAACAGCCAGATAGTATTGACGCCCAGGTCGGCAATGTAGTCGAGCTTGGCGATCAGGCCCGGAAAATCGCCGATCCCGTCGTTATTGGAGTCGAAATAGGATTTGACGTGAACTTGATAGATGACCGCGTCCTTGTACCAGAGCGGGTCCTTGATAAAGGTGGCTGCCTTGGGTTTCTTCGCCATTTGAAACTCCTGTTGAATACGAAAGAACGCCCTGACGCGGATCGTTCCCACGCTCTGCGTGGGAATGCCTCAAGGGACGCTCTGCGTCCAGTGACGCGGAGCGTCACGGGCTGCATTCCCACGCAGAGCGTGGGAACGATCTTGGGCTAGGGGGTAATTCGCCAGATCCCGAACGGCTGATACGCCGGATCGATGCGCATGAACTGGTACTTGCCGTGCCAGGTCCAGCGATGGCCGTTCATCAAGTCTTCGCCCTGGGTGCTGGCATCGTCCGGCAAACCCATCTCCCACAGCGGCAACTCGAAATTCGCCTCCTGCACGTTGTGCGGATCGAGGTTGACCGCCACCAGGATGAAATTGCTGCCATCGGCGCTACGCTTGCCGAAGTAGAGGATGTTGTCGTTCCAGGCGTTGTAGACCTTCAGGCCCAGGTGCGTGTGCAGCGCCGGGTTTTGCCGGCGGATACGATTGAGCTGGGCGATCTCGGCAATGATGTTGCCGGGGGCGTTGAAGTCCCTGGGTCGGATCTCGTACTTCTCGGAGTCGAGGTATTCCTCCTTGCCTGGAATCGCCGCCGACTCACACAATTCAAAGCCGGAGTACATGCCCCACAACCCCGAACCCATGGTTGCCAGGGCGGCGCGAATCAAAAAACCGGGGCGGCCGGAATCATGCAGGAACGCCGGATTGATGTCCGGTGTATTGACGAAGAAATTCGGCCGGTAGCACTCGCGCCACGGCGACTCGTTGAGTTCGGTGAAATAGGTGGCCAGCTCCTGCTTGGTGTTGCGCCAGGTGAAGTAGGTGTAGCTCTGCGAATAACCGACCTTGCCCAGCCGCGCCATCATCGCCGGAGTGGTAAACGCCTCGGCAAGGAAGATCACGTCAGGGTACAGCGCCCGCACATCGGCGATCAGCCATTGCCAGAACGGCAACGGTTTGGTGTGCGGATTGTCCACGCGAAACAACTTCACGCCCTCCAGCACCCAACCCACGACGATATCGCGCAACTCTATCCAGAGGCTGGGAATCGCCTCGACGGCATAAAAGTCGACATTGACGATGTCCTGGTATTTTTTCGGCGGGTTCTCCGCGTACTTGATCGTGCCGTCCGGCCGCCAATTGAACCAGCCCGGATGTTGCTGCAGCCATGGGTGGTCCTGGGAACATTGAATGGCAAAATCGAGGGCAATTTCCAGACCATGCTCAGCCGCGGCTGCCACCAGGCGGCGGAAGTCTTCGCGGGTGCCCAACTGCGAGTGAATCGCCTCGTGCCCGCCCTCTTCACTGCCGATGGCATAGGGGCTGCCGGGATCGTCGGGACCGGCGGTCAGGGAGTTGTTCGGGCCTTTGCGATAACTGCGACCGATGGGGTGGATCGGCGGGAAGTACAACACGTTGAAGCCCATGTCCTGGATCATCGCCAGCCGCGAATGCACGTCATTGAAAGTACCGTGGCGCGCGGGATCGTCGGTGATCGAGCGCGGGAACAGTTCATACCAGCTGGCGAACTGCGCCAGCTCACGTTCCACATCGACCGGGTACTCCGGGCTCAGGCTCAGGTAGGCACGATGATTGGCCTGGGCCATCAAATCGGCGCTACGAGGGTGCAGAAACAGTGCAACCTGCTCGGTTTCGAGCAGCCCCGACAGTTCGTGATGCAAGGCTGCCAATTGCTCACTCAATTGACCTTCGGTGCGTTCGGCGGCTTGCTGAACGTGAAGGCGACCTTCTTGCAGTTCCAGGCTGACAGGCACGCCCGCAGTGTGCTTTTTCTCCAGTTCATAGCAAAAGCTGGCGAACTGATCGATCCAGGCCTCGATACAGAAAACATGACGCCCCTGCGCCTGCACGCGAAACTGCCCCTGCCAGCCATTATTACCCAGCTCGGTCATGACCTCGCTATGCCAGGCCTCATCGCCATCGGCCTGCCAGCGAATCCGCACGGCCAGTTTGTCGTGACCGTCGGCAAAAACCTTGCTGGTCACCACCACATCCTGGCCTTCCACGGCCTTGACAGCGAACTGCCCGCCATCCAGGGTCGGCATGGTGTTTTCGATTACGATTCGCGGCAATAACAACGCCTGCGACAGTGGAATGTGCGGGTTGTAGCTCAACTCACCAGGTTTTTCAGCCGTCATCGAGCATCTCTCCTTACGCCCCAAGGACGCTCATGTCTGCGATTGTCATCCACATCGGTCAGTCCCTCACCGAATGAACTCACTTAGGTTCCGAGCGACGGGCGTCGGGAAAAGTTCATCGGCAATTGGCTGGAATCAAATCCTTTACACAGTGGTCAACCAACTTAAGCACGACTCACGCCATGTGCCACTGGAGGTATGAACAATGAACAATCCATTCCCGGCAGAAACACCCGATCCGAACATCGACAACCCGGTGATACCACCCAGCGATCCGCAGCCTGTGCCTGAGCAGGACCCTCCGGGGAGCAATCCGCCACCCAGGGAAGAGCCGCCTACGACAATGCCACCGGTGATTGTGACCCCTGAATGAAGACAGTTGATCGGTCCCCCTGCCGCGCTGGGGGACCGATCGAAGGAATAGTCCGAATGACGTTTCCGGCGAACGTGTAGTACCGGTCCTGAATTGGATTTTTTTGCCCAGGCGGCGCTTTACGGGAATTTGCCCAGGGCTTTACATAGCAACTACTTCACCCCCCTTGAGTACGGCCAGCCATGAACACCTTTTTCGACGGCAGCAGATTCACCGAAAGAGCAAGCGCACGGCAAAACACGCTTATTCGTGAACCCATCGTCGACGGCTGGCCTCACTTTGAAAATCTTCAATTACGAGTTTCTCTGCTTCCATATCGAACGCAGTCTTCAAGAGCACACTAGAAGCTCGATACTCAAGGAACTGGAGAATCAGCTAACCCATCGTGACTTCGACTATAGCCAGCATGAACTTCACGACTGTAGGAGCGAGCATGCTCGCGAAGATCGTGAACGATAATGCTGGTAGCCAGGCACCCCGAGGCGGTCTTGAGTTTTTCGCGAGCGTGCTCGCTCCTACAGTTGGTCTTTGTCTTTATCCAGCATCTTCACGATTATGGGCATCACGCCAAGAATCACCAACGCCAGCAACGTGCTCAACACCGCCGTGGCTTCCCTTCCCAATCCCGCAGACACCCCGATCGCGGCAGTCATCCATAAACCGGCGGCGGTGGTCAGGCCTTTAACGTGGCCTTCGTCGCCTTCCTGGTTTTTCAGGATGGTGCCGGCACCGAGGAAGCCGATCCCGGCGATCACACCCTGCACAACCCGGCTCATGGCATCTGCCTGGGAGCCGGACATTTGTGGCACCAGCACGAACAACGCCGCGCCCAGCGCCACCAGCATGTGGGTGCGCACCCCCGCGGCCTTGCCCTTGTGCTCGCGCTCGAAACCGAGAATGCCGCCCAGTACCGCGGCCATCAACAGGCGCACGGTGATGCGGGTCAATTGCGAGGCATCGCCGATGTCGGCGAACTCGGCTTGCAGGGTAACCCAGACTTCGTGCCACCAGGCATTCATGGCGAATTCCCTTGTAGAGAGCTTTGCAAATGGGTCATGGAGGATGGACCGCGCCGACCATTAATCAGTTGCACAGAACGATGCTCGATGCCGAAAGCCTAATGTTTCATCCATCGTAAAAAACCAGGATTACGCCATGACCGTACGCATTGAGAACCAGACTTGCTTCTTTATCACCGCAAACGGCGAGGAAATTCGCCTGTGTCCCGATGTGACTATCATCACCGACGGGGAAAAAGCCATGTCGGCGGTCGATCTCGACGGCCAGCGCATCTACATCACCGAAGCAGAAGCGGACGCATTGACCGTAGCAGGTGCGGTGGATGGTCGCCGGCATTTGAAAGCGACCGACAGTGATTCGGTGATTTGACTGCCCTGGATCAATAAAGCCCGAAAACGTCTGGCATAGGTCCCCCGGCCCCGCAGCGCCAGCTGCTTCAACTTGTCGCAGGCGGGGGTAGCGAGCCCATCTGATCCGGTTTTTAAAGCAATACCTGAGTCTGTTATGCAAACAGATCGGCGCTCATAGTGCTCCTGCCTGATGGAGGCTGATGAGCGAAAGACCATGAGCGATAGAATCCCCGTCCGAACCCTGGAAAGCGCCCCCGTAGTCAAGACTTTCGAGCCCTCGCGTCCAAAGATGAAGGCCAAGTCCAGCGACAACCTGATCCACACCCGCAGTTTTACCGGCCTGTTCCGTTCCCTGCGCATCAGCGGCGCGGGTTTTCTGTTCCTGCTGTTCTTCGGCACCGTATGGCTGAACTGGGGTGGCCGCCAGGCGGTGCTCTGGGACCTTTCCGAAAGTAAATTCCACATTTTTGGCGCGACGTTCTGGCCACAGGATTTCATCCTGCTCTCGGCGCTGCTGATCATTGCCGCGTTCGGCTTGTTCGCGATCACAGTGTTCGCCGGCCGCGTATGGTGCGGCTATACCTGCCCGCAGAGCTCCTGGACCTGGATTTTCATGTGGTGCGAGAAGATCACCGAAGGCGAACGCAACCAGCGGATCAAACTGCAAGCGGCGCCCTGGGGACTGAACAAACTGCTGCGCCGCTCGGCCAAACACACCCTGTGGCTGGCCATCAGCCTGTTGACCGGCCTGACCTTCGTTGGCTATTTCACGCCGATCCGCCCGCTGGCCGAAGAACTCCTGACCTGGCAAATGGGTGGCGTCAGCCTGTTCTGGGTGCTGTTCTTCACCGGTGCCACCTACATCAATGCAGGCTGGCTGCGTGAAGCGGTGTGCATGCACATGTGCCCGTATGCGCGATTCCAGAGCGTGATGTTCGACAAGGATACCCTGACCATTTCCTACGACGTGGCTCGTGGCGAGCACCGTGGCCCAAGAAAGCGCGAGGTCAAGCCGGCTGAGGTCGGCCTGGGTGACTGCATCGATTGCCAGCTCTGCGTGCAGGTCTGTCCGACCGGCATCGACATTCGCGACGGTTTGCAGATGGAATGCATCGGTTGCGCGGCATGCATCGACGCCTGTGATTCGATCATGGACAAAATGGGCTACGAGCGCGGGCTGATCAGCTATACCTCGGAGCACCAACTGCAAGGCGGCAAGTCCCGCCTGTTGCGGCCACGATTGATTGGTTACACCGCCGTGTTGCTGGTGATGATCGGTGCGCTGGTCGTTGCGCTGATGGAACGGCCGATGGTGTCGCTGGACGTGAGCAAGGATCGTGGACTGTTCCGTGAGAACAGCCAGGGGCAGATCGAAAACATCTACAGCCTCAAGGTCATCAACAAGACCCAGCAACGCCAGGACTACCGCCTGACGCTGGTGGATGGCGATGGCTTCCAACTACAGGGCAAGACGGACTTGAGCCTGGCGCCGGGTGAGATTGTTGATGTTCCCGTGTCGGTGGCGATGACCACGGAGCGGCCGGGCAGCAGTTCGCAAAGCATCGCCTTCAAGATCGTCGACAGCGATGAGCCGGGCATCTTCAGCGAGGCCAAGAGCCGGTTTGTTGCACCCATGAACCGTTGATCCCTTAGACTGCAGTGCGCCATTCGCGAGCAGACGCCGCATCGTTCTTGTGGGAGCGAGCCTGCTCGCGAAGAAGTCACCTCGTCTTTTCTGAAAGACACCAATCCGGGCATACGATGAAACGCTACGAAAAATTCGCCGATGACATTGCTGAACTGATCCGCACCGGCGTTCTCGGGCCCGGCCAGCGTGTGCCGTCGGTGCGCTATGCCAGCCAGACCCATGGGGTAAGCCCGTCAACGGTGTTCCAGGCGTATTACTTGCTTGAGCGTCGCGGCCTGATTCGCGCCCGACCGCGCTCTGGATACTTCGTCAACGCCCATGCACCACGGCCATTTTCCGAGCCGGGGATCAGCAGCCAGGTCAATGAATCCACCGAAGTCGATGTCAGCGAACTGGTGTTCTCGGTCCTTGAATCGATCAAGGACCCGAACACCGTAGCCTTCGGCTCGGCATTCCCCAGCCCGACCCTGTTTCCGCTGCAGCGCCTGTCGCGCTCCCTGGCCAGTGCTGCCCGGGACATGGACCCGCGCATGGTGGTCACCGACATGTCGCCGGGCAACCCGCAATTGCGCCGACAAATTGCCCTGCGCTACATGGTGGGCGGCTTGATGCTGCCCATGGAAGAATTGCTGATCACCAACGGTGCGTTGGAAGCGCTGAACCTGTGCCTGCAAGCCGTGACACAACCCGGCGACCTGGTAGCCATCGAGGCCCCGGCGTTCTACGCCTGCCTGCAAGTGCTCGAACGCTTGAAACTCAAGGCCGTGGAAATCCCCGTGCACCCGCGCGACGGCATCGACCTCGGGGTGCTCGCGCAAACCCTGGAACGCCACCCGATCAAGGCCTGCTGGTGCATGACCAGTTTCCAGAACCCCATGGGCGCGACCATGCCCGAAGCGAAAAAGCGCGAACTGGTGGAATTGCTGCGCGTCCATCAAGTGCCGTTGATCGAGGACGATGTCTACGCCGAACTCTATTACGGTCAGCAGGCACCGAAACCGGCAAAGGCCTTTGATACCGAAGGACTGGTGATGCACTGTGGGTCTTTCGCCAAGAGCCTGGCCCCGGGTTACCGCATTGGCTGGGTCGCCGCCGGGCGGTATGCACAGAAGATCGAGCGGTTAAAACTCATGACCTCCCTTTGCGCTTCGATGCCTGCCCAGGCAGCCATTGCCGACTATTTGCAGCACGGGGGTTATGATCGGCATTTGCGCAGGTTGCGATATGCCCTGGAGGAACAGCAAAGCGCCATGCTGTCGGCCATCGCCCGCTATTTCCCGGCGCAGACCCGCGTCAGTCAACCCGCTGGCGGCTACTTCCTCTGGCTGGAATTACCCGAGCAGATGGATTCTCTGAAGTTGTTCCAGATGGCGTTGGCGCAAGGGATCAGCATTGCGCCGGGACCGATTTTTTCGCCAACGCAGCGCTTCAGGAATTGTATTCGGCTGAATTATGGCAGCCCGTGGGATGAGGCTTCGGAGAAGGCGATGGAGACGCTGGGGCGGATTGTAAGATCCTTCTAAAAGCAAAGATCGCAGCCTGCGGCAGCTCCTACAAGGAAATGCAATCCCATGTAGGAGCTGCCGCAGGCTGCGATCTTTTGATCTTGATGTTTACCGGCCGCCGCCAAGGTCGACAAAGGTCCCGGTTGCATAGGACGCTTTATCCGACAACAACCACACAATCGCCTCCGCCACCTCATCCGGGCGCCCGCCACGGGCCATTGGAATCGCCGACTCCAGCTTGCTGACCCGATCCGGATCGCCGCTCAGGGCGTGAAAATCGGTGTAGATATAGCCCGGACGCACGGCGTTGACTCGAATCCCCTCACCGGCCACTTCCTTGGACAGGCCAATGGTGAAGGTGTCGAGCGCACCCTTGGAGGCTGCATAGTCGACGTATTCGTTGGGGGCGCCCAAACGCGCGGCGACCGAGGATACGTTGACAATGCTGCCGCCCTGCCCGCCGTGCTTGGGCGACATGCGCAAGATGGCGTGCTTGGCGCAGAGGACTGGCGCCAACACGTTGGTCTTGAGAATTTTGAGGATGCGGAATTCGGACATTTCGTCGACCCGGGATTTTTGCCCCACGGTGCCGGCGTTATTCACCAGCGCGGTGACTCGACCCAGCTCGCTGTCCACCCGGTTGAACAAAGCGACGACTTCGTCTTCGATGCTGACGTCGGCGCGCACGGCGATGGCTTGGGCACCCAAGGCGCGGACCTGGTCCAGCACCGTTTGCGCCGCCTGCTCATCGGACTGGTAGTTGATGCAGATCCGATAACCTTGCCTGGCGGCCAACAGCGCAGTGGCGGCACCGATACCGCGACTTCCACCGGTGATGACGATGACTTTGTCCATGCCCACTTCCCCCTTCAAACCTATGCAGTCGGGGGGAAGAATAACCGCCATTTGCGGATTTTGCATGGCACCGTCATCGGGCCCGCCAGATCAAGCCAGTTCCAATTGCTCGCTGCGGTGGATTTCCTTCATGAAGCGTTCCGCCGGCAGCGGGTGCCCCAGCAAATAACCCTGCAGCGAATCGCAACCGAGCTGAGTCAGGAAGTCCTGCTGCGAGCCTGTTTCGACGCCTTCGGCGACAATCCGCAAGCCCAGTGCCTGGCCGAGGGCGACAATGGCTGAAACGATGGCGGCGTCGTCGCTGTCACGCTCCAGGTCGCGGACGAAACCGCGGTCGATTTTCAGCTCGTTGGCCGGCAGGCGCTTGAGGTACATCAAGCTCGAATAGCCGGTACCAAAATCGTCGATGGACAAATCAACGCCCATATCCGACAGCTCCTGCAGCACCGTCATGCTGGCATCGGCGTCGCTCATGGCCGTGGTCTCAGTGATCTCCAGGGTCAGGCTGTTGGCCGGCAAATGGTGGGTGGCCAGCGCCTTGGCGACGCTCTGCACCAGGCCCGCGTGGCAAAACTGCAACGCCGAGAGGTTAACCGCGATGCGCCAGTGGGTGTAGCCGAGCACATACCATTCGCGCATCTGGCGACAGGCTTCGTTGAGGACCCATTCGCCGATGGGAATGATCAGCCCGGTTTTCTCCGCCAGCTCGATGAATTTGTCCGGCAGCAGCATGCCCTGGGTCGGATGCTCCCAGCGCAGTAACGCTTCAGCGCCCACCGGACGGCCGTTGTGAGCGTCGAATTTGGGCTGGTAGTGCAGGCTGAACTCGTTCTGGTCCACGGCATTGCGCAGGTCTTGCAGCAATTGCAGCTGCTTGCGCGCGTTGCTGTTCATCGAGACATCGAAAAAACTGTAGCCGTTCTTTCCCGTCCCCTTGGCGTGATACATCGCCGCATCGGCATTCATCAGCAATTCATGAGCCGTCTGGCCATTGCCCGGATACAGGGCGATGCCGACACTGGCGGATATCTGCAGATCATGCTCGGCCACCCGGAATGCCCGGGCGATCAAGCTCACTTGCCGGGCTGCGAGGTTCATCGCGTCATCCGGTTCGCTCAATTGAACGAGCAGCACGAACTCATCGCCGCCGATGCGTGCCAGGGTGTCCTGGCCACGCAGGTCTTCGCGCAGGCGCAAGCTGACTTCCCGCAGCAACTGGTCGCCCATATGGTGACCGAAGGCGTCATTGACCGGCTTGAAGCCATCGAGATCGATGAACATCAGCGCCAGGCAACCACCGTCGTTGTCGACCCTGGAGATCCCCTGATCGATGCGGTCGGCCAGCAACATCCGATTCGGCAGACCGGTCAGGGTGTCGTGCAAGGCCAGTTGGGTCAGTTCGCGGTTGGCTTCGGTCAGCGACTGGGCAAGACTGGCGGTTCGGGCTTCCAGGCGCGCATCGAGGATCGAAGTCAGCAAGGCGATGCTCAATACCGCCAGGGTGGTGATCAGCACCAGGTTGTCGAGGCCGTTGCCGCTCAGGCCATTGGCGGCTGCGCCGCAAAAGCTGCCTGCGGGGAACTGCGCGGCGGCCATGCCGGTGTAGTGCATGCCGACAATGGCAATGCCCATGAGCACCGCCGCGCCACCGCGGATCAGGCGCACATAAGGCGCGTGCTGGCGCAGGCGGAACGCAATCCATAGTGCTGCGCCGGAGGCGACTACGGCTATGAGCAAGGATGCGCCGAACAGCGTCGGGTCGTAATCGATTCCCGGCTGCATGCGCATGGCCGCCATGCCGGTGTAGTGCATGGCACTGATCCCGGCGCCCATGACCAGCGCACCGAACGCCAGCTGCCAGGCCGGTAACTGCGCCTGGCTGACCAGCCATAGGGCGAAGCCGCAGGACAGGATGCCGATCAACAGCGACAGCAAGGTAATAGAGAGGTCGTACCCCAGGTCGATGGGTAGCTTGAAGGCTAACATGCCGATGAAATGCATCGACCATACGCCGATGCCCATGGCGAATGCACCACCGGCCGTCCAGCAATGCACCGCCCGGCCCTTGGCCGTGGCAATGCGCCCGGTCAGGTCCAGTGCCGTGTATGACGCGAGAATTGCCACACAGAGCGAAATGATGACCAGCGTTGGGGAATAGCTACCGATGAGCATGGAGATGTCTCGCAATCACCTCCGTACTGCTTCCATTCTCGGAGGTGTAAATCCGAGGGATTGTACTGATTCCAAATGAGAACGCACTCACAAAATGAGCAAAAGGCCAGCAAGGCGATGAAACGCTTGTTTTAAGGTTTTACATTAACTCCATCGGCACATGTTAATCCCTGTAGGAGCTGCCGCAGGCTGCGATCTTTTGATCTTGTTTTTGAAAAGCAACGTCAAAAGATCGCAGCCTGCGGCAGCTCCTACAGTGAGGGGTGGCGTCAGGGGTTATCAGTCACCTGAAGTTGCCCGTCCCAGCCGCCACCCAGGGCCGCAATCAACTGCACGCTGGCGATCAGGCGGCTCTGCAACAGGTCCAGGTTACTGCGTTCATTGCTCAAAGCCGCGGCCTGGACCACCACTACATCCAGATAAGCGATCACCCCCGCCTTGTACTGGTTCTCGGTCAGTCGCAACGACTCACGGGCTGCGTCCAACGCCTGTTGTCGCACCACGGCTTCGTCCTTCAGCACCTTGAGCTGGACCAGATAGTTTTCCACCTCCCGGAAACCGTCGAGTACAGTCTGGCGATATTTGGCCACGGTTTCGTCATAGGCTGCTTCGCTACGGTCCACTTCCGCCGAACGCTGCCCACCGTCGAACAGGGTCATTGCCAGTTGCGGGCCGACCGACCAGAAACGGTTCGGCAGGCTGAACAGGTCTTTCGACGTGCTGCTGCTGTAGCCACCGTTCAAACTCAGGGTCAGGTCCGGGTAATAGGCGGCCTTGGCCACGCCGATGTTGGCGTTGGCGGCGATGACCGAGCGTTCAGCCGAAGCAATGTCAGGCCGGCGTTCCAGCAGTTGCGAAGGCAGGCTCAGCGGCACCTCGGGCAAGGCTGGGATCGTTTGTGTTTCCGCCAGGCTGAATTCGGCCGGTGGTAAGCCGATCAGCACCGCGATGGCGTTTTCCAACTGCGCGCGTTGCCAGATCAGATCGACCATGTCTGCCTCGGTGCCCTTGAGTTGCGTCTGGGCCTGGGCCACCGCGTCCTTGCCGGATACCCCGGCACGGTACTGGTTTTCGGTCATTTTCAGCGAACGCTGGTAGGCCGCGACAGTCGCTTCAAGCAAGCGTTTCTGCTCGTCGATCACCCGCAACTGCAGGTAGTTCTGCACCAGCTCCGACTGCTGGCTCAGGCGCATCGCCGCCAGGTCGGCAAAACTCGCTTGGGCATTGGCGGTGTCGGCTTCAAGACCACGGCGCAACTTGCCCCAGACATCGGCCTCCCAACTGACCCCGGCCTGGGCGGTGTAGGTGTCTCGAATACCGCTGGACGAACTGGTCAGGCTGGAACTGCTACTGCCGGTACCCTGGCTGGAGCGGTTTTTCCCCAGTGTCAGGTCCACCGTCGGAAAAAACGCGCCACGGGCGCTACGTACCAAGGCCTGGGCCTGGCGGTACTGGGCTTCGGACTGGGCAACGGTCTGGTTGGCGCTGTTGAGCTTCTCGATCAAGCCATTGAGTTGCCGGTCGCCGTACAGCTCCCACCACGCACCGCGAGCCAGGGAATCGCTCGGGTTGGCCTGGCGCCAGCCGGCTGCTTCCTTGTACTGCGCAGGTTCTGCGGTTTGCGGGCGCTGGTAATCCGGGCCGATGGCGCAGGCACTGAGCATCGCGACGCACAGCGACAGGCTCAGCAACCGCGACCCTCGAGCGCTGATCAGCGGTGCAGCCAGGTTGAATAGCGAACGGTCAGTCATAGCGGAGTTTCCAAAGCGGCATCGGTACGCACCCCACGCCAGTGGTTGAAGCGATGGCGCAGTTTGTCGAGATAGAGATAGACCACCGGGGTGGTGTAAAGGGTCAGCACCTGGCTGAAGATCAGTCCGCCGATGATGGTCAGGCCTAGCGGTTGGCGCATTTCCGCACCTTCCGCGCGGCTCAGCAACAGCGGCAAGGCGCCGAGGATCGCGGCAAGGGTCGTCATCAAAATCGGCCGCAAACGTTGCAGGCACGCGTTGCGAATCGACTCCAGCGGCGCCATGCCCTGATGCCGCTCAAGCTGCAACGCCAGGTCGATCATCAGGATGGCGTTCTTCTTCACCACGCCGATCAACAGGAACAGGCCGAGCAACGAGATCAGGCTGAACTCACCGCCCAGGGCGTAGATCGACAGCAACGCGCCGACACCCGCCGAAGGCAAGGTGGACAGAATGGTCAGCGGATGAATGTAGCTCTCATATAGCACGCCCAGCACCAGGTACACCGCCACCAGCGCGCCAAGGATCATCCACGGCTGGCTTTTCTGGGTCGCGGCGAAGGCATCGGCGGTGCCGGCCATTTTCGCGATGACGTCTTCCGGCAGGCCCACCAAAGCAATCGCTCGCTCGATGGCGGCACTGCCCTGCTCCACGGTCACGCCTTCGGCCATGTCGAAGGCGATGCTTTCCGAGGCGAACTGGCCTTCATGGCTAACCCGATCGTCTGCCAGGCTGTTCTCGTAATGGGCGATGGTCGACAGCGGAATCCGCGCGCCGTCCGCGGTGATCACCTGCACCTGTTTGAGCGTGATCGGGTCCTGGGCGTACTTGGGATTGACCTCCATCACCACCTGATACTGGTTGAGGCTGTCGTAGATGGTCGAAATCTGCCGCTGGGCATAGGCGTTGTTGAGCACCGCCGTGACCATGGCCATGTCCACGCCCAGGCGCTTGGCCTGGTCGCGATCGACGATCAACTTCACCTGCTGGGCGCCCCGGCCTTCGCGGGCATCGATCGCAGTCAGTTCCGGTAGCGCCTTGAGCGCCGTCAGCACTTTTGGATACCACTCGCGCAGCGCCCCCAGGTCACCGCTTTGCAGGATGTAGGAATATTGCGACGAGGTCTGTTCGCGGCCACCGCCAAACTGCAGGTCCTGGTCGGCCATCAGCATCAGTTGCGCACCGGCAACCTTGGGCATTTCCTTGCGCAGGCGTTCAATGACCTTCTGCGCGGAAAGGTTGCGTTCCTTGATGGGTTTGAGGCGCACCAGCATGAACGCGTTGTTGGTGCCGTTGCTGCCACCAATGAAACCGGCGACGCTTTCAACGGCTTCGTCCTTGAGCACGGCGCGGCGGAAGGTTTCCATTTTCGGTTGCATCACGCTGAACGACAAACCGTCATCGCCACGCACGAAACCGATCAGTTGGCCAGTGTCTTGTTGAGGAAGAAATATTTTAGGAACAACAACATACAGCGCAATATTAACGCCAATTGTCACGAATAAACTGAGCAAGGTCAGGCGACGGTGGCGCAACACCCAGTCAAGGCTGGTGGCGTATTTGCCGACCATCCATTCGTTGGCCCGCTGACTCCAGCGTTGCAGGCGGTTTTCCTGGCCTGGCGTGTGCGGCTTGAGCCAACGGGCGCAGAGCATCGGCGTCAAGGTCAGCGAGACCACCAGCGACACCACGATAGCCGCCGCCAGGGTGATGGAGAACTCGCGGAACAGGCTCTCGATGATCCCGCCCATGAACAGGATCGACAGGAACACCGCCACCAGCGACACGTTCATCGATAGCAGGGTAAAGCCGACTTCCTGGGCGCCGAGGTACGCCGCCTTCATCGGTCGTACACCCGCGTCGATGTGCCGAGAGATGTTCTCCAGCACCACGATGGCATCGTCCACCACCAGCCCGGTGGCCAGGATCAACGCCATCAGCGACAGGTTGTTCAGCGAGAAGCCATAGAGGTACATCACGGCAAAGGTGCCGACCAGCGATACCGGCACCGCCAGGGTCGGGATCAGCGAGGCGCGAAAGTTACCAAGAAACAGGAACACCACCAGGATCACCAGTGCCACGGCGATCAGCAGGGTCATCTCCGCCTCGTGCAGCGTGGCCTTGATCACCGGCGAGCGGTCCATCGCCAGGTTCAGCTTGACGCTGGCCGGCAGCACGGCCTGCAACGCCGGCAACTGGGCCTTGATCTCGTTGACCGTCTCGATGATGTTGGCACCGGCCTGGCGGTTGATCACCAGCAGTACCGCCGAATCGTTATTGAAGAAGCCGCTGTTGTAGCGATCCTCGACGCCGTCGCTGACCTTGGCCACATCCTTCAGGCGCAGGGCTGCGCCGTCCGCGTAGTGGATGATCAGCGACTCGTAGTCCTTGGCTTTTTCCAGCTGATCGTTGGCCTGTACCTGCCACAAGCGTTGATCGTCTTCGACCGAACCCTTGGGCCGGCGCACGTTGGCATTGGCGATGGTGTTGCGCACATCGTCCAGGGCCACGCCGTACTGGTTGAGCGCCTGGGGCTCAAGTTCGATGCGCACCGCCGGCAGGGAGCTGCCGCCGATCTGCACTTCGCCAACGCCCTGCACCTGCGACAGGCTCTGGGACAGGATCGTCGAGGCCAGGTCATAGAGCTGGCCTTTTTCCAGCACGTCCGAGGTCAGCGACAGCACCATGATCGGTGCCTGGGACGGGTTGACCTTCTTGTAGGTCGGCATGCTGCGCATCCCGCTGGGCAGCAGGTTGCGCGAGGCGTTGATCGCCGCCTGCACTTCCCGCGCCGCGCCGTTGATGTCGCGGTCGAGGTCAAATTGCAGGATGACCCGGGTCGAACCCTGGCTGGAGCGGCTGCTCATGGTATTGACCCCGGCGATGGCGCCGAAGGATCGTTCCAGCGGGGTCGCCACCGTCGAGGCCATGACCTCGGGGCTGGCGCCCGGCAGGCTGGCCTGCACCACGATCACCGGGAAGTCCATTTGCGGCAGCGGTGAGACCGGCAACAGGCCGAAACTTACACCGCCCAGGAGCATAATGGCCAAGCTCAGCAGCATGGTTGCGACCGGGCGCTTGATGAAAGGTCCCGAGAGGTTCATTGACCCACCTCTGTGGGAGCGAGCCTGCTCGCGAAGAGGCCTGCACGTTCAACATCGATGCTCACCGACCCACCGCTTTCGCGAGCAGGCTCGCTCCCACAGGTTGTGCATGCCGTCATACCGCCGTCTCCTGAACGTCGGTTTTGCCAAAACGTCGACCGAGGCGGTCGAAGTACAGGTAGATCACTGGCGTGGTGAACAGGGTCAGCACCTGGCTCAACAGCAAGCCGCCGACCATCACCAGGCCCAGCGGCTGGCGCAGTTCCGCGCCGGAGCCAGTGGCCAGCATCAACGGCACCGCGCCGAACAACGCCGCCAGGGTGGTCATCAGGATCGGCCGGAAACGCAGGAGGGCCGCCTGGTAGATCGCCGTTTGCGGGTCCATGCCCTGATTGCGTTCAGCGTCGAGGGCGAAGTCGATCATCATGATCGCGTTTTTCTTCACGATACCGATCAGCAGGATAATGCCGATGATCGCGATCATCCCCAGGTCATTGCCACTGAGGATCAGCGCCAACAACGCGCCGACGGCCGCCGAGGGCAAGGTCGACAGAATGGTGATCGGGTGGATATAGCTCTCGTAGAGCACGCCCAGCACGATGTACATGGTCACCACCGCCGCCAGGATCAGCAGCAAGGTGCTCGACAGCGACGCCTGGAACGCTTCGGCCGCGCCCTGGAACTGGGTCTGCACGCCGATCGGCATGCCGATGTCCTCCTGCACCTGTTCGATGATCTCTACCGCATGCCCCAGCGCCACGCCGGGGGCCAGGTTGAACGACATCATCACCGCCGGGAACTGGCCGATGTGAGTGATCGCCAGTTGCGCCTGGCGCTCTTCGACATGCGCCAGGCTGGACAGGCGCACCTGCCCGCCATCGCTGGTCTTGACGTGGATCTGGTCCAGCGCCTGTGGGCCGATCTTCTCGCCGGACTGCGATTGCAACACCACGCGGTACTGGCTGGCCTGGGTGTAGATGGTGGAAATCTGCCGCTGGCCGAAGGCGTCGTACAGCGCGTCGGTGATGTCCGACACCGATACCCCGACCCGCGACGCGGCGTCGCGATCAATCACCAGGTAGACCTGCAAGCCCTTGTCCTGCAAGTCGCTGGCGACATCGGTCAGTTCCGGCCGCTGGGCCAACGCTTCGACCAGGCGCCCGCTCCACAGGGTGAGAAGTTCGGAATCCGGCGACGACATGCTGAACTGGTACTGCGTTCGGCTGACCCGATCCTCGATGGTCAGGTCCTGCACCGGTTGCATGAACAGGCGAATACCGACCAGTTTGTCCAGTTCCGGTTGCAAGCGAGCGATCACTTGCATCGCGCTCAGATCTCGGTCGCTGTGGGACTTGAGGTTGATCAGCAGACGGCCGCTGTTGAGCGTCGAGTTGTCACCGTCGACGCCGATGTAGGACGAAAGACTCTCCACCGCCGGGTCAGCCAGGATCACCTTGGCCAGTTCCTGCTGACGTTCGCTCATCGCCGCGAAGGAAATCGACTGCGGTGCCTCGGAAATGCCCTGGATCACCCCAGTGTCCTGTACCGGAAAGAACCCCTTGGGCACCACCATGTACAGGAACACGGTCAACGCCAGGGTGGCGACGGCCACCAGCAACGTCAGCGGCTGATGCTTGAGAACCCACGTTAACTTTCGCCCGTAAGCTGCGATCATCCAATTAATTGCCGCGCCACTGGCTCGATAAAAACGGCCCTGCTCCGCTTCCTTGGGTTCACGCTTGAGCAGCCGCGCGCACATCATCGGCGTCAGGGTCAGGGACACCACCAGGGAAATCAGGATAGCCACCGCCAGGGTGATGGCGAATTCGCGGAACAGCCGCCCCACCACGTCGGCCATGAACAACAACGGGATCAGCACGGCTATCAGCGACAGGGTCAGGGAGATCAGGGTGAAACCGATCTGCTTGGCGCCCTTGAGCGCCGCGTTCATCGGACTGTCGCCCTCTTCGATGAACCGGGAAATGTTCTCCAGCATCACGATCGCATCGTCCACCACAAAACCGGTGGCGATGGTCAGGGCCATCAGGGTCAGGTTGTTGACCGAGAAGCCGGCGAGGTACATCACCCCGAAGGTGCCGATCAGCGACAGCGGTACGGCCACCGAGGGAATGATCGTGGCACTGGCCCGACGCAGGAACAGGAAGGTCACCATCACTACCAGGGCGATGGCGATCAGCAGTTCGTGCTGTACGTCCGTGACCGAAGCGCGGATGGTCTGGGTGCGATCGGTGAGCACCGTGACGTCAAGGCCGGCCGGCAGGTTGTCGGTGATGCTCGGCAGCAAGGCCTTGATCCGGTCAACCACCTCGATGACGTTGGCCCCGGGCTGACGCTGGATGTTCAGCAATACCGCCTGGTTTTCGTTGGCCCAGGCTGCAAGACGTTCGTTCTCGGCACCGTCGACGATCTCCGCCACGTCCTTGAGCCGCAGCGGCGCGCCGTTGGCGTAGGCCAGGATCAGGTTGGCGTAGTCTTTGGGCGAGGTCAGTTGATCGTTTGCATCGAGCATCGAGACCCGGGTCGGGCCGTCGAAGTTGCCCTTGGGCTGGTTGACGTTGGATGCGCCGATCAGGGTGCGCACGTCCGCCAGGTTCAGGCCGTTGGCCGCCAGGGCCTCGGGATTGACCTTGATCCGCACGGCCTGGCGCTGGCCGCCCGCAATGCTGACCATGCCGACGCCGCTGATCTGGGCGATTTTCTGCGCCATGCGGGTGTCGACCAGATCATTAAGCTTGGGCAACAGCATGGTCTTGGAGGTGATGGCCAGGGTCAGTACGGGGGTGTCGGCCGGGTTGACCTTGTTGTACACCGGCGGTGCCGGTAGATCCTTGGGCAGCAAATTGGTCGCGGCATTGATGGCCGCCTGCACCTGCTGTTCAGCGACGTCCATGTTGATGTCGAGGCTGAAACGCAGGGTCAGCACCGAGGCGCCACCGGAGCTGGTGGACGCCATCTGGGTCAGGCCGGGCATCTGCCCGAATTGTCGCTCAAGCGGCGCGGTCACGGCGCTGGTCATGACATCCGGGCTCGCGCCGGGATACAGGGTCATGACGCGGATGGTCGGGTAATCGACCTGAGGCAAGGCCGACACCGGCAACAAGCGATAGGCGATCACGCCAGCCAGGATAATGGCCAGCATGCTCAGGGTGGTCGCTACCGGGCGAAGGATGAACAGCCGCGAGAGATTCATGCGCCGCCCTTTTTCGCCTTGTCCGCAACAGCCGGCTCAGGCGCGTTGGCCGTCGATTTACCCTGCAGGTGGCCTGCGGGACTGGTCGGGACGTGCTGCGGCTCATTGACCACTTCCACGTCGCTGCCGTCCTTGAGGCGGTCGGTGCCTTCCAGCACCACACGATCACCGGCGGCAAGGCCTTCGGTGACCACGGTATTTTCGCCGTCACTGGCGCCGATCTTCAGTGGGCGGATCTTGACCTTCTTGTCGCCGTCCAGGGCATAGACGAACGTGCCGTTGGTGCCGAACTGGATCGCCGCCGATGGCGCAAGCACCACGCCTTTGAGGGTGTCCGCCAGCAGGCGCACATTGACGAACTGGTTGGGGAACAACGATTGGTCGCGGTTCTCGTATCGTGCCTTGAATTTCAGGGTACCGGTGGTGACGTCAATCTGGTTGTCCAGGCTCTGCAGTACGCCGGTGGCTTGCAGCTTGGTATCACCGCGATCCCAGGCATCGGCCGGCAGTTTGGCGCCGCTGCGATAGCGTGCCAGCACCACATCGAGACTATTTTCCGGCAAGGTGAAGACCACGCTGATCGGTTGGGTCTGGGTGATGATCGCCAGCGCCGTGGTGTCGTTGGCCGCTACCAGGTTGCCAACATCGAGCTGGCGCAGGCCGACGCGTCCGGTGATGGGAGCGCGGATCTTGGTGAATTCGAGGTTGAGCTTGGCGTCGTTGACCGCCGCCTGATTGGTCTTGACCGTGCCCTGGAACTGACCGACCAGCGCTACGGCGGTGTCCAGGGTCTGCTTGGCGATGCTGTCCTCGCGGTACAGGCCGGTATAACGCTCGACATCCACCTGGGCATTCTTCAACTGCGCCTGGTTCTGCAGCAAGGTACCTTCAGCCTGGAGCAAGGCGTTCTGGTAGGGGCGCGGGTCGATTTCTGCCAGCAAATCGCCAGCCTTGACCATCTGCCCTTCCTCGAAATAGATCTTCATCAGCTCACCGCCGACACGGCTGCGCACGTTGATGGTGTTCAGCGCCGTCACCGTACCCAGCGCCTTGTAATACAGCGGGAAATCCCCTGTGACCGCTGGCGCAACGCGCACCGGAACCGGCCCTGCCGCGCCACCGAATCCTGGTCGCATCCCGCCTGGCCTGCCAGTGTGGCCGGCCACGGCTTTTGGCTGCGCACCCTCTTTCGGCGCAGCGCTGCCTGGCCAGAACTTCCAGCACAGGGCAGCGATGACCAACAGGACCAGCAGGCCAAACAGCCAGCGACGGGGACTACGGGAAGCGGAGGATTGCATTGAGTGATCAACCATTGGGCGCGTGGGCTTTATTACATGAGGCTGAACGATAAGCACTGGCGGGTCTGAAGCAAAGCGCCTTTACCGGCAATTTACCTTCGGCTTACGTAACAGGAGATATATCCAAGACACTGAAACACAAATGAAAACGGCCTGGACAGGGCCAGGCCGTTAACAATTGTAAAACCGTACTTATTTCAAGACAGCGAGTGCAGCCTCGTAGTTCGGCTCATCAGCGATTTCCTTGACCAGTTCGCTGTGCAGCACGTTGTCGTTCTCGTCCAGAACCACCACGGCACGGGCGGTCAGGCCCTTGAGCGGACCGTCGGCGATGGCAACGCCGTAGTTCTCGATGAACTCGGCACCACGCAGGGTCGACAGGTTCTGCACGTTTTCAAGGCCTTCGGCGCCGCAGAAACGGGCCTGGGCGAACGGCAGGTCAGCGGAGATGCACAGCACAACGGTGTTGTCGACGCTGCTCGCCTTGGCGTTGAACTGGCGCACGGAAGTGGCGCAGGTCGGGGTATCGATGCTTGGGAAGATGTTCAGCACTTTGCGCTTGCCGGCAAAGTCTTTCAGGGTGACGTCGGACAGATTGCCGGCAACCAGGGAAAAGGCTGGCGCCTTGGAACCGGCTTGAGGCAGTTGGCCGTTGACTTGAACCGGGTTGCCTTTAAGAGTGACTTGAGCCATGAACGGAGTCCTTCTGAACGTTGGTGTAGAGAATCTTGAAGAGGCAGAAGTTAACCACGAAATGCTCCGGCGACCTATGGGGTGGATACAAATTGTCATGTGTCGGTGCACAAACCCGGCGCACGCCGCACTTCCCCGTAGGAGCTGCCGCAGGCTGCGATCTTTTGATCTTGATCTTCGATGCACCTTTCAAAAGCAACATCAAAAGATCGCAGCCTGCGGCAGCTCCTACAGGGTTCGGTGGGGTATCCAGGAATATGTTGACCCATCGCTGTCGATTCAGCCGGTGATCCTTCGACTATAAGTGAACAATTCCACATCCAGCGGAGACTACACCATGCGTTTCATGATCATCATCAAGGCGAGCAAAGACTCCGAAGCCGGCATCATGCCCAGCACCGAACTGCTGACGGCCATGGGCAACTACAATGAAGAACTGGCCAAGGCCGGCATCCTCCTCGCCGGCGAAGGCCTGCAGCCGAGCAGCAAAGGTGCCCGTGTACGTTTCGAAGGAGACAAGCGCACGGTGATCGACGGCCCCTTCGCCGAAACCAAGGAACTGATCGCCGGCTACTGGCTGTGGCAAGTGAAATCCAAAGAAGAAGCCATCGAATGGGTCAAGCGCTGCCCCAACCCGATGCCAGGCACCGAAGCCGAAATCGAGATACGCCAGGTGTTCGAGCTGGAGGATTTCGGCGAGGAATTAACGCCCGAGTTGCGCGAGCAGGAAGAGCGGGCGTTTGGGCTGGGGAAGAAGTGCTGAGATTTCACTATCGATCCTCATGATGACAGCTGGGTAGCGGAGTCTGGATAACCTTGATCCTCCTTCGCCACCTCTACCGACTTCCTACAAAGAAACCACAAGCCCGCCATTGGCTCATACCGATGACGGGCTTGGTGTTTTCCAACCCATTGATTGGCATTAACTTTTCAGTACAAGAAACCAAAGAATTAATCCGTTGGGCTGGCTAACCCCCATTTTGCTGCTAGGTTCAAGAGACGTGTCCTACAGACCTGATAGCAAAGAGACTACGTCGTAACGGCCACCAAGTGCCGGGTTGTCCAAATGAGCCACCATGGAATTGGGGAATCATGACAAACAAAATGGGGATCCACGCCTGTCTTTTGGTGGCTTCGCTTGCGCCTGTTGTGTGCGCCCAGGCGGACAATGCCGAGACCGCCAACAAAAGCAACAACCCGCTGAACTTCGCGCCAGGCATGAGCGCTCAGGACTACTACACGCCCAGGTACTACGACTCCAATATCCATACCAATGACCTGCTGATACGCGGCACGCTGCCGATTGCGCCCAACGATTACATCGGCGTGCCGCAATTGATCCGCGCCACGGCGCCAATCAGTACCCACCCGGACCCGAACAGTGGCTACAGCACCGGCGAAGGTGACCTGAACCTGTTCGATATTTTCCTGGTGAAGACTGAAGGCGTGCAGTTGGGCATCGGCCCGATGATAACCGCCCCCACTGCCGATCAGGACGAACTCGGCACGGGCAAATGGCAAGGCGGCCTCGCTGCAATCGCCATCGACTCTTCGCCACGGGGGCTGCTGGGCGCGCTGGTGCAATACCAGAGTTCGTTCGCCGGTGACAACGACCGGCCCCACGTCGAAAGCGCAACGATGCAACCCTTCATCATCCATAACCTGGAAAAGGGCTGGTACCTGCGCTCCACCGGCATCTGGACGTTCGACCTGAAGAACGACACCCACTACATCCCACTCGGCTTGGGTGGTGGCAAAGTGTGGAAAGACGGGTCCAATATCCTCAACGCCTTCATCGAACCGCAATGGACCGTCGAGAAGAAAGGCGATGGCATGCCGCAATTCACGCTGTTTGTCGGCCTCAACGCCACCTTCGGCAAATAAGGAACTCCCCCTATGCATGGAGCCATTCGCGCAGCCGGTTTCAGCCTGATGACGATGTTCGTCAGTTGCGGGGTCGGAGCCCAGGACCCGGATACCCGAATCGGCCAGATCGTCATGGAAGGTGAACTGCCGGCCCATGAATCCATCGCCAAACTCTATGCCGAACTGGATTTCCAGCAAGCCACGCAGAGTTATCTGTGGGCGTTGCCGCTGGTGTCGTACGCGCAATGGCAGGAGGAGTTCCGCGACAAGCTGGGTGCCCGCAGTGGCGACCTGATGGTGCTCGACAGTTACGAAGACAAGCTCGGCGTCATTACCGCCAACGCTACCACGCCCTACATCCTTGGTTTCGTCGATCTCAATGAAACCGGTCCGCTGGTGATCGAGTTGCCCGCCGGACCGACCGCGGGCGGTGTTGGCGATTTCTGGCAACGGGCGATCATCGACATGGGCCAGACCGGCCCGGACAAAGGCAAGGGCGGCAAGTACCTGGTGCTGCCACCGGGCGCCGAGCCACCGGCCGATGCTGGCAAGTATTACCTGGCCAAGTCGCAAACCATGAACGTGCTGGTCGGATTTCGCTTGCTCGATCCCGACCCCGCCAAAGGCAAGGCGCTGATCGAGCAACTCAGGATGTACCCCTACGCCAAGCGAGCCGAGCCTGGCCAGACCAGACTGCTCTCCCCCGGCGGCAAAGCCTGGTCCGGTACCCAGCCACGGGCAATGGCGTACTGGGAGCGCTTGCACCAGATCCTTCAGAAGGAGCCGGTCAATGAACGTGATCGTTTCTACATGGCCATGCTTGCCAGCCTGGGCATCGAGAAGGACAAGCCCTTCAACCCTGATTACCATCAACGCAAGGCCCTGGAACAAGGTGCACAAATCGGCGAGCTGATCGCCAAGGCCAATACCTTCGCCAAGCGTTTTCCCGACGCCCAGTACTGGCCGGACCGCCAGTGGGACAAGGTGTTGAACGTCACCGACCCTTCCCAGCGCTTGGCCTATTACGACCAGTTGTGGGAACGCAGCGCCTGGTTCTACGAGGCGGTAGGCAACTCCAAAGGCATGGTGTCGAAAACCCCGGGGCTGGGCCAGACCTACCTGGGTGCCTATACCGACGCCAAGGGCAACTGGCTCGACGGCGCCAAGCGCTATCGGCTGCACGTCGGCGCCAACCCGCCGGCCAAGCAGTTCTGGTCGATGACCGTGTACGACATCGACAGCCGCTGCCTGATCGACAACCCACAGCGCAAGGCCGACCTGTCGTCGCGCCAGGATCTGAAAATGAACGCTGATGGCTCGGTGGACCTGTATTTCGGCCCCACCGCACCCAAAGATTTTGAAGCTAACTGGGTGCAAACCCTGCCGGGCAAACACTGGTTCAGCTATTTCCGCCTGTATGCCCCGACCCTGCCCTATTTCGACAAGAGCTGGAAACTCGACGACATCACGGCCGTGGAATAACGCCGTGGGTTGATTCAAACAAAACAAGCAAGTGGAGTTGTTGATGGTCAGGGCTTTTGTTGTACGTCCGTTGTTGGCCTTGTGCATGGTCGGCGCCAGCCCGTTGTTGCTGGCGGCTGAAAGGGGTGGCAATGGTTTTTCGATCAACCTGACGTTGGCGTTTCTCTAGGAGCAAGCATGAGCGCACTCACTGACCTCAACGCCCTGCAAGCCAGCATCGCTGAAGCGGTGCTCGGCCAGGACCAGGTGATTCGGCAGATCCTCGTCGGCCTGCTGGCCAACGGGCATTTGTTGCTGGAGAGCCTGCCGGGGCTGGCCAAGACTCGCACCGTGAAGGCGCTGGCCAAGCACCTGGACGCGAAGATGAGCCGCATCCAGTTCACCCCTGATCTACTGCCGTCCGACATCACCGGCGCCGAGGTGCTGCACCAGGTCGAGGGCCGGAACGAGATCCGCTTTCAGCCGGGGCCGCTGTTCGGCAACCTGATCCTGGCCGACGAAATCAACCGCGCCCCGGCCAAGGTCCAGGCCGCGCTGCTCGAAGCCATGGAAGAACGGCAGATCACCGTGGCGGGTAACAGCCACGCGCTGCCGGAGCTGTTCATCGTGGTTGCGACGCAAAACCCGATCGAACAGGAAGGCACTTATCCGTTGCCGGAAGCGCAGATGGACCGTTTCCTGATGAAGGTACTGCTGGATTATCCGAGCGCGGAAAACGAGAGCCAGGTGCTGCGCCTGTTGCGCGAGGAAGAACAGGCCCTCGGCGCCAGGAGCGCAGCGGTGCCAGGCTTTACCCTGGCCCAGGACGTGATCTTCGCCGCACGCCGGGAAGTCAGTGCCGTGCACGTGTCCCCCGCCATCGACCGCTACCTGATCGACCTGATCAACGCCACCCGTCACCCGGCCGACTACGACGCCGACCTCGGGCGCTGGATCGCCCTCGGTGCCAGCCCGCGCGGCGGCATCGGCCTGGACCGTTGTGCCCGCGCCGATGCGTGGTTGCAGGCCCAGGACTTCGTCTCGCCAGACAACGTGCGCGCCGTGGTGCACCCGGTGCTGCGCCATCGCCTGCAGCTGAGTTACGACGCGGTGGCGGACGGCGTAACGGCCGATCAGGTGCTCGACCGCCTGCTCGACAAGGTCGCGATTCCAGCATGACCATTGACGGCCTGGTCTACGTCTCTCTGGCGCAATTGATGGCGCTGGAGTTCAAGGCCCGTGACCTGAGTTTTCTCGCCCGTCAGCCGCAAGGCAGCATCCTCGCCGGCAACCATGCCTCGCGCCTGCGTGGCCGTGGCTTGAACTTCGACGAACTGCGCCGCTATCAGGCGGGGGACGATTTGCGCCACCTCGACTGGCGCGCGTCGCTGCGCACCGGCAAACCGGTGGTGCGCACCTTCACCGAGGAGCGCGACCGTCCGGCGTTGATTCTGGTGGACCAGCGCATGTCGATGTTTTTCGGCTCGCAACGCAGCTTCAAATCCGCGGTGGCCGCTGAACTCGGCGCCCTGGCAGCGTGGATGGTGTTCAACTCAGGGGACCGAGTCGGCGGCCTGGTGTTCAACGACCAGCGCATCGACGCCATAGCCCCCCTGCGCAGCCGCAAGCGAATCGAAGCGCTGTGCAGCCGCATCGCCCAGCAGAATCAGGAACTGAACGCGGCTAATGCGGACGCCGAAGGCGAAGATCAGCTCGACAAGGTCTTGCAGCAATGCCTGGCGCTGGCCGGCCATGATCATTTGATTTGCATCGTCAGCGACTTCGCCGGTGCCGGCGAGCGCACCTTGCAGTTGATGCGACAACTGGCGGCGCACAACGATGTGATCGCCATGCAGGTCTACGATCCCTTGGCACTGAACTTGCCGAAAAATGGCCGTCTGTTGATCACCCAAGGCCAGTTGCAGGTTGAGCTGGCGGTGGAACGGCGTCAGGTGCACCAGCCGTTGGGCGATTTTCTAAGCGGTCGCCTCAAGGACGTGGCCACGCTGCTGCGGCGCAGCCAGGTGCCGTTGATGATGTTCAGCACCGCCACCGAGGCACACGAACAACTGCGGGCCGAGCTGGGCAAGCACGCTGGAGCGCGGCGATGAATCCGAATGTCCCGAGCATCGAACAACTCAAGGAGATCGCACTGCCAGCGCCGGTCAGTTACGCGCCGCAGACCTGGGGCTGGTGGTTGTTGCTCGCGGTGTTGGTCGTGGCAATTGTGCTGCTGAGTGCACGGCGTTACTGGCAATGGCGCCGGGACAGTTATCGGCGTGAGGCGTTGCTGCGGCTGGCACAGTTGCAAAAGCGCAGTGATGATCTGAATGCGCTGCGCGAGCTTCCAGAGTTGCTCAAGCGTGTGGCCATCTCGATGCCAAATACAACCCCTGTAGGAGCGAGGCTTGCCCGCGAACCAGGCACCGCGGTTTCCAAAGTTGACCGCGTTATCGTTCTTCGCGGGCAAGCCTCGCTCCTACAGAATCCTGCGACATTGGGTAGCGAGGATTGGCAGGTCTTCCTGGAACGACACAGCCCGCAACCCCTCCCCGCCAACTTCAGCCAACAACTGGCGCAACTGGCCTACGCACCTGATGCGGTATTGCGCGCCATGCCGAACGTGCAACGCCAGCAGCTGTTCGACACTTGCAGACACTGGGTGGAATGTCATCATGTGGCAGCTTGATTACCCTTGGCTGTTGCTCCTGCTGCCGCTGCCGTGGATCGGTTATCGCTTCCTACCCGATTACCGTGAGGCGCGCAGCGCCGTGCGCGTGCCGTTTTTCGCCGCCATGAGCCGCGCGGTCGGCCAGGCACCGAGTCAGGCCGGCACGCGCACCAACCATTGGCAATTGCTGCTGAACCTGTTGGTGTGGGCACTGTTTCTGCTGGCGGCGGCCCGGCCGGTGTACGTGGAAAAACCCATCGAACGCCAGCAACCGGTGCGCGACCTGATGCTGGCCATCGACATCTCCCAGTCCATGGAAACCACCGATTTCACCGCCGCCAACGGCGAGAAAATCAATCGACTGGCAGCGGTCAAGGAAGTCGTGCATGGCTTTATCGACAAGCGCAAAGAAGATCGTCTCGGCCTGATCGTGTTCGGCAGTGGCGCTTACCCGCAAGCACCATTGACCCTTGATCATGCCAGCCTTTCGCTGTTGCTGGACGACACCGGCATCGGCATGGCCGGCCCCAACACCGCGATTGGCGATGCCATTGGCTTGAGCCTGAAACTGCTTGATCAGGTCCATGAGCAGGAAAAAGTGCTGATCCTGCTCACCGACGGCAACGACACCAGCAGCGCGATCACCCCGGACCACGCGGCCCAAATGGCGGCGGCCAAAGGCGTGGTGATTCACACCATCGGCATTGGCGATCCAGATGCCGCTGGTGAGGCCAAGGTCAACTTGCAGGGCTTGCAGCAGATCGCCGACGCCACCGGTGGCAAGTTCTTCCGCGCCGAAGGCCGCGACGCGCTGGACCAGGTCTACAGCACCCTCGACACACTCACTCCACATCAAGTGAAAACCCTCAGTCATCAGCCCAAGCGCGACCTGTTCTGGTGGCCGCTCGGGGCCGCGATCGCCTTGCTTGCGCTCTATCACTTGTGCGCCATGCTGCGGCCTCGCTTGTCCATCGCGCGTCAGCGCCAGGAGGCTTGAGATGGACATCAATCTCGGCGACTTCCACTTCCTGCGCCCGCTTTGGCTGTTGCTGCTGCCCTTCGCCGCACTGTTGCCACTGCTGTGGCGCCGCAGCCGCGACTTGCAACGGCGTTTGCGCAGCAACATCGCCGAGCACCTGTTGCAGCACTTGCTGATCACCCCCCGGGACCAGCAACGGCTAAGACCGGTGCATCTGGTCTGCGCGCTTTTGATGCTGGGAGCGGTTGCCGCCGCCGGGCCGACTTGGGAACAGGATCGCCCGGAATTCCTGGAAAACCGTGCGCCGCTGATCATCGCCATTGACCTGTCACCGTCGATGGACGCCAGCGACGTGCAACCCAGCCGGCTCGAAGCGGCCAAGCACAAGCTGCATGACCTGATCCAGCGTCGTTCCGGCGCGCGCAATGCGCTGATCGCCTATGCCGGCAGCGCACACCTGGTACTGCCGCCTACCGACGATCCGGCCCTGCTCGACAGTTTCATTCAGGCCTTGGGCACCGACCTGATCGGCAAACCGGGGAAAAATGTCGGGGGGGTGATCGATCAGGCCAAACGCCTGCTGGCGGCGGAAAAAACCCCAGGCACCCTGTTGCTGATTACCGACGGCGCCGATACCTCGGGCCTGGCGGGCCTGGACCAGCAACTGGCCGACAGCGCGCTGCAGGTGCTGATCCTCGCGGTCGGCAGCGAAGACGGCGGGCTCATCCACAACGCCAACGGCCAGCCACGCACCGACAGCAATGGTCGCCCGGTACTGGGCAGTTTTGATCAGGCAGCACTCAAGCAACTCGCGTCAGCCATGGATGCGCCGCTGGGCAGCCTGACGCTCAATGACGACGACCTGGATTGGATCGAACTGCACGCTCAACAGCATTTCCAGAGTGCCAGTGACGAACAGCGCGAGCTGCACTGGAAGGACGCGGGCTACTGGCTGTGCTGGCCGCTGCTGTTGATCGCGTTTTTCAGTGTGCGCAAGGGCTGGAGCCTGAACTGGATGGCCGGTTTCCTACTGCTCATCGGCGTTGGCCTGCAACCTGCTCCGGCGCAGGCGAATGCGCTGGTCGACGCATTTTTCACTCCGGACCAGCAAGGTCGCTGGGCCTTCGAACATGAGCATTTCCCGCAGGCCGCCGCGCATTTCGTCGACCCGTACTGGAAAGGCATCGCCGCCTACAACGCTGCCGATTTCGACCTGGCCCTGGCCAGCTTCGCGCGGCTGCAGACGCCACAGGCCTATTTCTACCTGGGCAACATTTACGTGCGCCGCTTCAAATTCGACGAGGCCATCGCGGCCTACACCCAGGCGTTGAAGTTGCAGCCGCAATTCCCTGAGGCGACGGCCAATCTTGCCTTGGCGATTGCGTTGCAGAAGGACACCGAAAGCGCCGAACAAAATGCTCCCGAAGTCAAACCGGACGAAATCAAGATGGACAAGGCGCCGGGCAAGGGCCAGAGCAAAGCGCTGCAAACCGAACAGGCAGCTTCGGATGAGCTGTGGTTGCAGAACCTGACGACATCGCCAGCCAGGTTCCTGAAGCAGAAATTCAGTTTGCAGGATCAAATGGGGCCAAAGCCATGATCAATGTCCGGAACCGTGTCGCGCCCTTCGCGAGCAGGCTCGCTCCCACAAGGGATCTTTGTACACCACAGATTCCCTGTGGGAGCGAGC
>NZ_APIO01000102.1:0-18066 GCF_000408945.1 Pseudomonas sp. G5(2012) | reverse complement strand
GCAGGAATGGATATGTACACGAAAAAAAACAGTCGATCACTGGCCTAACGCCAATCAGCAACAATCCCATGCTCCAACGCAAACGGCTGCGCAGCAATCGTCCGACGCTGAAACCCTGGTGCCTGCTCTGCAGTAGCCAGCCACAACATCACCGCCGCCGGAACATGGGGCGGTGCGCTGCCGGAACGCAAAGCGATCAACCCTTTGTCACCGATGGTGGCCTTGAGCGCTTCGGTCGTCACCACCCCTGGATTAAGGGTGTAGGCACGAACGCCGAGATCACCCAATTCCGTGGCCATTACCCCGGAGAGTCGCGACACCGCCGCCTTGCCCGCGCCGTAGGCATAACCCCAGCCGCCCTTGCCCGCCGCCACCGGCGGATCGCTTTCGCCGGCGCCGGAGGTGACATTGATCACCACCCCGCCACCGCGCGTCACCATGTGTTCAGCCACCGCCTGGGTCAACAGGAATGGGGTGAGGATATAGCCCTGGAACATCCGCTCCAGGGTCTGGGCTTGCAAGTCCATGAACCCGGCGTTGAGGTCGCTGCCCTGGTAGATCGCGTTGTTGATCAGTACGTCGATGCGACCGTACTCGGCCAGCACCGCCTGGCAGGCGCCCAGGGCCGAAGCGCTGTCGAGCAGGTCCATGGGCACGACAAGCACCCGGCAACCAAGATCGCGCAACGCCTGCGCAGTGCCGTTGAGGCTGCCAGCCAGTGGCGCTCCGGCGGCATCGCGCAGGGCATGTTCATGTTGTTCACCCTCATTGAGGGTACGGGCGCTGATCGCCAGGTCGAAACCGGCGCGGGCGAACGCCAGCGCCGCCTCGCGACCGATACCACGGCTGGCGCCGGTAATGAATGCCACCTTGTTCATGCAAGTTCCTTTCAGAAGTGCGGAGCGCGGACCATGGCGTCCATGCCGCCATCGACGAAAACCACGCTGCCGTGGACAAAAGACGCTTGTGGCGACTGCAGGAAGACCACCACGGCGGCGATCTCATCAGGGCAACTGGAGCGGCCCAGGGGCGCGACGAAATCACGGGTTGCCTGGCCAAAGCGCGCATCATCCAGCGACGCCTGGTGCAGCGGGGTTTCTACCGCACCAGGCGCCACCACGTTCAAACGCATGCCCCGCTTGCCCCAGCTTACGGCCAGGCTACGAGCATGACGGCTGATCGCGTATTTGGAGGCCGCATAGGCGACATGAGGCTGACCGAGGGTATTGGCCAGTTCCAGCGCCTGGACTTCATCGCCTGCAATCATCGCTTCAACCATCGCCTGACCGTCGACGCCTGAATGAGTCGCCGCCACCGAGCCGATCACCAGTGCCGCCGGTTGCTGACCCTTGGCAAGCGCACCTTGCAAGCCATCGAGCAATTGGCTGACGCCGAAGTAGTTGACCGCCGGGATCAGGCCGCAGGTCGGCGCCGTGACACCCACTCCGGCGCAGCAGATCAGCCCGTCGAGGACGCCGCCGCTGAGCTCAAGCACTCGGGTGATGGCCGCGTCACGCCCCTGGGCAGTGGACAGGTCGGCGATCACTTCGGCGTTGCTGCGATCGATCCCGATAACCTGGTGCCCGGCGGCGCGTAGGGCGGCGGATACGGCGGCGCCGATTCCCGAGGCGCTGCCGGTGATGGCTGTAATTGGCATAGTGGTTCTCCGTGATAGGTCCGCCCAGTATCGACAGGGCAATCACGGGACGGCATCGTCCGTGCGGACTAAAAATTGATGTGTTGAAACCAGAGGAAACCCGGGCGCCGCGGTGTGACTGATACACCGCAGCGCCTGGTTCGCCTGTAGGAGCCAGGCTTGCCGGCGAAGAACAATTATGCGGAGTGACAGATACACCGCTGCGCCTGGTTCGCGGGCAAGCCTCGCTCCTACAGACCATAAAATTCAGGCCTGGCGATAAATCGGCACGGCCAGTTGCAGCGGCGGCACTTTGATCTTTTCCGTCACTTTCAACCCAAGCCTGGGTTTGCCCAAAGCCACCACGCTGTTGAGCAGGATGCGCACCAACTCGGTCTGGCGCCGCACGCCGGTCTTGGAGAATATCGAGCGCAAATGCGCCCGCGCGGTATTGCGTCGGATATTGAGAACCTCTGCAGCTTCTTCCAGGGACAGGCCGTTGGCCAGTTCCATGGCCAGGGCGGTTTCGGCCTTGGTCAGGTTGAACAACTGCTTGGTCACCACCTCGCTGGCCAGGGATTTACTCGACGCATCGCGGATGTACACCAGCGCTGCGGGCTGGCCCTTCTCCTCGGCCCAGTCCAGGGACCGTATCGATTCAACCACTACACCGAGGGCGACCAGTCCGGAAGGACGGGTCACTGACATGGCCTCGGCGTCTTTTGGAGCATCCGGGGAAAACGCGGCGCGAATCAAGCGTTGCAGCTCGCGGTTGTCGCTGGGGTAAGTCGCCTCCAGGCGCCCGCCCACCAGTTTCAAGCCGTCGGAACGGGCGAGGATTTCCTGGGCCACCGGGTTGATCTGCAACACGCTGCCGCTCTCGTCGAGCACCAGGGTCGCCACCGATAGCCGGCTGATGGCCTGGGAGTACAACTCGCTCAGCGATTCACTGCGGTCCAGCAGGTTATGCAATTGCGAGGCACGCCGCAGGTGGGGCAGGAAACTGGCGCACACCGCGCGTTCATGGGCAGAGAAATTGGCTGCCCGTTTAGGGCGGGTCATGCGAAAACGCAGTTTGCCGCCGTCCGGCGTGGAAATGTCGGCACACATCAGGTGGTACACGTCATGGGGCTCGCAGAACATCTTGAAGTAGCCGTTCTGCTCCCACTGCGTGGTGCTCATGATGTCGTCCACGGTGAATACATGGTCCAGCGGCTGATTGGAGAAAGGTGAATTGGTTTGCGGGTAGGTCATGTAACAGACATCACCGGCACCTTCGATCTCGCCAACGATGATCATCACGCCGGTATCGGGTTGATCCGGCACCCGCAGGATCAGCGTGACGAAGTTGGCATCGTAGAGTTTGAGAAAGCTCCTGAGCGCCGTGGCCATCAGTTTCGGATCGAGTGCGCCTTCATAGATCTCGCCCACCAACTGGTTGTAGCGTGTAAGGTCCAGGCCAAGACTGGCCAGGGCTTCATGGGTCAAGTCACCGTTTTGCATAGTCTCATCTCGCTCGGGTAAGGACTGTGCCCTTCCCTTGTTATTTTTATAATTTCGGCTGGGGAGCCCAGGGCTCCCCTCTCTCGACTGCTACTTGCCCGCCAGTTTCACCAGCGCCTGCGGACTCCACAATAGGTCCGCCAGGATTATTTTTCGTTCGCGGTATCACGCGCAGCCGGGCTGTTTTTCAAGCGGAACTGCCCGTGTGCCGGTACCGGTTGGCGTACCCGTGCGGTGACCAGTGGTCGCCCGCGATTGAACCAGGCCGCCAGCGCCGGCAGGAGGAAAATTGCCCCCAACACGTTGACCAGGAACATGAACGACAGCAGCACGCCCATGTCGGCCTGGAACTTCAGCGGCGCGAACGCCCAGGTGCAGACCCCGATGGACATGGTCACAGCCGTGAACACCGCGGCCGTACCCCGTTGGCACATGGCCTCGTAGAACGCCTCCCGCAAATTGGCACCGCGCAGCATTTCATGCTGGATGCGCTCGTACAGGTAAATCCCGTAGTCGACCCCCACCCCCACTCCCAGCGCCATCACTGGCAAGGTGGCAACCTTGAGGCCGATCCCGAGCAGGGTCATCAGCGCGTTGCACAGGATCGCAACAATCGCCAGCGGCACCAGAATGCACAGCACCGCGCGGATCGACAAGAAGGTTAGCCAGCAAAACAACGCCACCGATCCGAATAGTGCCCCCAGCATGATGACTTCGGCACGCTTGACCGCCTCGTTGGAGGCTGCCATCACCCCGACGTTGCCACCGGCCAGGAGGAATTCGACTTCTGGCGAGCTGACTTCGGCAATGATGCGGTTGGCCTCACTGATCACATGGCTGACGGTGCTGCCTTCGTGGTTGGCCAGGAACACCAGGATCTGCATCTGTTGGCAGCCGTCGGTGACCAGTCCGTCATCCGGCATATAGGCCCTTGCGCCCTGGCTCAGGCCTCGGGGCGAGCCCGGAATCGCCGCCCAGCGCGGATTGCCTTCGTTATTGCCGGCGATCACCCGCTTGCCCATGTCCGCCACGCTCTGGATCGACTGAACGCTTGTGACGGTGCGCATACGAAAGTCGAACGCCTCCACCGCACGCATCACCGTGGGTGACAGGCAGCCTTCGTCGACGCCCTTGACCTGGACGAACACTGACAACACATCAAGACCGATGGAGTAGCTGTTGATGATCTTGGCGTTGTCCTGGTTGTAGCGCGAATCGGCCCGCAGTTCCGGCGCGCCCGCGCCGATGTCGCCTACCGCCAGGTCGCGAGCCTTCCAGGCCCCGGCTGCCAGGAGCAACAGGCTGACGGCAAACACCCCGAGGGCCGGCCCCGGTTCGGCAAGCGCCGACAGGCGCCACCACAGGCGATGCCTGCCCGCCGGCCGCGCCTGCGCCCGGCGCAACAGCGCAGGTTCCAGGCGCAGGTAGGAAATGATCACCGGCAGCATGAGTTTGTTGGTGATGATCATCAGCATCACGCCGATGCAGGCCGTTACCCCCAGTTCGTGGACGATGGGGATATCGATCATCATGATCACCGCGAACCCCAGGGCGTTCATCAGCAAGGCCAGGGAGCCGGGGATGAAGATCTTGCAGAACGCCAGGCGCGCCGCTTCCCTGGAACTGCTGCCGGCCAGCACGTCCTGCTTCCAGGCATTGGTCATCTGCACCGCATGGGATACGCCGATGGAGAAGATCAGGAACGGCACCAGGATCGACATCGGATCGATGCCCAACCCCAACAGCGGCAACAACCCCAGCAGCCAGACCACCGGCAGCAACGCTACCAGCAGCGCCACCACGGTCAGGCGCAGGGAACGCGAGTACAGCCACAGCAGCAACCCGGTGATCACGAACGCGACGACAAAGAAGCCAATCACCGTGTTCAGCCCTTCGACCACGTCGCCCACCAGTTTGGCGAAGCCGACAATGTTGATCTCGATGTCAGGGCTGTTGTACTTGCCGCGAACTTCTTCCAGGCGCTTGGCGATTTCAACATAGGATACCGGCTGGCCGGTCTTGGGGTCAGTGTCCTGCAAGTCGGCACGGACCATGGCCGACTTCAGGTCGTTGGCCACCAGGCGGCCGACCTGTCCGGACGCAGCGGTGTTGCTGCGCACCTGCGCCAGGTCCTCAGGGGTGCCGCTGAAGCGCGGTGGCACCACCACGTCGCCGAAGAAGCCTTCCTCGGTAATTTCGATATAGCGCACGTTGGCGGTAAACAGCGACGTCACGCTGGGACGGCTGACTCCGGAAATGAAAAACACGTCGTCGGTGACTTTGCGCAGGGTCTCCAGGTACTCGGCGTTGTAGATGTCGCCCTCGCCTTTCCAGCGCACGCTGACCAGGAAACGGTTGGCGCCGGTGAAGTAACGGCTGAACTTGAGAAAGTTGACCATGTACTCATGACGCACCGGGATCTGTTTGTTGAAGCCCGGGTCCAGTTGCGTGTGGGTAGCGCTGTAGCCCAGGCCCAGCGTCACCAGGACAAACAGCAACAGCAGTCCCTTGCGCCAGGCCATCAGGTAGTCCGCGCACGTTTCGACGCCACGCGTCACCCAGTGTTTACCTTGATTCATTGCCTGCCTCTCATTTACTGGGTGGCCTGTGTGGCCACTAGGGCAGCAACGCTGCCACCTGAACCCTGCAATACCCCACGCTCGCCACCCACCAGCAGGCGCGAGCCCACCATCGTCGCCGAGGTCAACGTACCGAGCCCGGCCAGCCGCGCGACACCTACCAGTGCACCCTGTGCATCCAGGCGCACCACCGAGCTGCCGGCACCGACGATCACCAGGCCCGAGTGATCGGGCAGCAGTACATGGCCGTACAGCGGCAGTTGATTACCCACGTCGATCTGGGTCCAGCTGTCGCCGAAGTCGTGGCTGACGAACACATGCCCGCGCATGCCATAAGTCACCCAATTATTCGCGCTCAGGCGCACGATGCCGAACAGCGAACCGCTGTAGAACGCCGGCAAGGTCTGCCAATGCTGGCCGCCATCGGCCGTGCGCAGCACCAGGCCCTGTTCGCCCACCAGCATGCGTCGGCCATCGTCGCCACCGGCCATGCTGTTGAGGTGTGCGCTATCAATGTCCAGGACCTGCGGTGTCCAGGTCTGTCCGGCATCGGAAGATTGATAGAACTTGCCAAAGCTGCCGAACGCCATGACGTTGTCGCCACCGCTGCTCCAGATCCCCAGCAATGGCTCGCCCAAATCGCTGTCGTAGCGAATTTCCTGCCAATGGCTGCCGGCGTCCGTGGAACGCAGGATCAAGCCGTCATGCCCCACCGCCAGCAAACGCTGCGGGTCCAGCGCCACCAGGGCAGTCAAGGTGGCATCGCGTTGCGGGGCGACACTGGCGGGCTGCCAGCTGACGCCCTGGTCGTCGCTGAGCAGGATGCTGCCGCGCTCGCCCACGGCGACCACGCGCGAGCCAAGGTTGAGCAGGCCGTTGATCTGCACCCGGTCCGGGCGTGTGGCCAACAGTTCTGCCTGCGGTGGGGATTTTGGGGAAAAGGTGTAGCCGATGGTCAGGGCGACCACCAGGCAGACCAGGTAGCCGATCACAGAGCGCATGAGCAACGCTCCTGTTCGGGGCACGCGTGCATAGGGCAAGTCATAGGCCAATCCTCTTGTTCTTGTCAGGCGCCAGGGCATGCGAGGCAACCGAATCGGGCGTTGCCTCCGGGGCAATAGTCGGCGCAAGGGGTGGGTCACACATCGTCCAAATGGCTTATGGATTGGCGCAAATGGCGTGGGGTTCGGGACTTGGTTTTTTTGCGGGAGTTTTCGATCCCCCGTCGGAGCGAGCATGCTCTGCGATGGAGGTCAACGATGACGCGGGGAGCCTGACATCCCGCGGTGCTCTCAGGTTTTTCGCGAGCATTCGAGCGTCGACCGGCTGCTCCTACACGGCCCGCCGCGCTGGGCAGAACCTGCACTCGGGGGCAAAAAATCAAAAACCAAAGCAGAGCAAAAGCAAAGGCAAACGGCCTGACAGTCGACCTGATTGCAGGACTGTCCACGATCCAATTGTGGGAGCGAGCCTGCTCGCGAAGAGGCCATGCCAGTCGCCATCCAGGTCAACTGATCTAACGCTTTCGCGAGCAGGCTCGCTCCCACAGGACCTCACCCGTTCAATGGCTCCGGTGGCGATCAGGCGAGGTACAGGATGACCAGGTCGTTGATCACCGACGGCCGGTCCTGGCCCACCACGTGGGTGGTGAGTTCCAGGGTCAGCTGGGTGCCACGGGCCGACAGATCGACCTTTTTCACCCGAGCCCGCGAATGGATGCGCGAGCCGGCCGGTACTGGCGCCGGGAAGCGCAGGCGGTCGGAGCCGTAGTTGACCTGGGTGGTGAAACCACTGATTTCGAAGCCCAGTGCCAGTTTCATCCGTGACTGCAGCACCTGCACCAGCGCGCCGTGGGCGATCGTGCCGCCGAACGGGCTTTGCAGGCGGGCGCGTTCCGGATCGGTATGGATCCAGTAATCGTCGCCCGACAACTGGGCGAAGGCGTCGATCAGCGCCTGGTCGACCACCACCACGTTGCTCCAGTCGCTGTACTGATCGCTGACCAGGGCCTGCAAGGCCGGTCCATCGTTGAGGTCGATCTGCCGCACTGGTGGCTGCTCCGATGCCACGGGCGCCGGTTCGCTTTCCTGCGCGGGCAGCGATTCAAGGCTCGCCGCATCCTTGTCCACTCCGGTGAAACGCAGCAGGCGGTTGCCCTTGGCATCGACTTCGGCGAACACCGGCTGCAAGGCCATGCCGATGCGGATTTCGTCTTCTTCGAGGCCCACCAGGTTGGTGTTGATGCGCACCCCTTGGGCCAGCTCTACTACTGCCAGCTTCTGCGGCATTTCATCCATGAAATCCGGCAAGGTGGCAATGCGCGTCACCGTGTAGCTGTAAAGCGTCGCGGCGCCGTCGACTTCGCGCCAGGCCAAATCATGCTCCAGGCACACCGGGCAATGCCGACGCGGGTAGAAATTCCAGTGCGCACAGGCATTGCATTGCTGGATCAACAGGCGGCGAGCCTTCAGGCCCTCCCAGAACGGTGCGGAGATCTGCGTCGCGACCGGCATCGGTTTGTTGTTGGACATGTGCTTATGCTCCCTGAAGTATCAATGCGCCCTGCTCGCTCATCACGCCGCCGGTGCCGGAGACGTAGACGCTGTCGCAGCGCCCCAGTTGGCGCTCGCCGGCAGTGCCGGCGATCTGCGTCACCGCCTCGATCACCTGGCTCATGCCACCGGCCGAGGCCGACTGGCCGAAACTGAGTTGCCCGCCGTGGGTGTTCATCGGGAAGTCGCCTCGCCAGGTCAGGTCGTGTTCACGCACGAAGGCCATGCCCTCGCCCTTGCCACAGAAACCGGCGTCTTCCAGGGTCAGCAAAGTGGTGATGGTGTAGCAGTCGTAGATCTGTGCGGCATCGACGTCCTTGGGCTTGAGGCCCGCCATGGCAAAGGCCCGCTCGGAAGCCGGGCCAATCGGCGTGCGCAGCATGTCCTCGGCGTACGATGGCGACTTGAATGCCAGGTGCTCGCCAAAGCCGGTAATGAAGGCCGGGCGTTTGCGGGCCCGTGCCGCCACTTCCTTGTTGGTGATGATCAGCGCGGCGCCACCGGCCACCGGCATGACGATCTCGAGGACGTGGAGAGGGTCGGCGACCATTTTGCTCGCCAGGACCTGCTCGATGGTCAACGGCTGGCCATAGAACATGGCTTGCGGGTTGGCCAAGGCATTGGTGCGCTGGTCGACGGCGATCTTGGCCATCGCCCGCTGGTCGTAGTCGTACTGAGCGGCATAACGCTGGGCGATCATCGCGTAGCCGGTGTTCTGGCCCATGTGCCCATAAGGCAGGTCGAACTCGGCTTCAGGCGCGCCAAACGCGGTGCTGTGTCCGCCGAAACGCATGGAGCGGGCCATCCAGCCGGGATCTTCGTCGGGTCCCAGCGGCGCCATGCGCGCAGGAATGACGCACAGCACGGCCTGGCACAGCCCCAGTTCGATGGCGGCGGCAGCGCGCCAGACCATGCCTACCGAGGTGCATCCACCCAGGTCCACCACTTCGGCGAAGTTCAATCGCAGGCCCAGGTATTCGGCGGCCATCGCCGGTACGAACACCGAAGCCTCGTGAAAGTGCGGGCCGTTGATCACCAGCCCATCGAGGTCCGAGGCCTTCAGCCCGGCATCGCGCAGGGCCTGTGCCGCCAGGTCGGCGACTTGCTCGAGGTGAAACATCTTGGGCGCGGTCGAATATTTTTCCGGTTTGTATTGTGCGCTGCCAACGATGGCCGCATGCCCTTTGAGTCCCATAGTGCCTCCATGCCGAAGCGTTCAGCTGCGGCCTATTCCAGGTTGTGTTGAAGCTCCGGGCGCACCACGGCGACCCGGATCTTGGGGGGTCGATCAGAAGGTGTATTTCATCGAGAACGTGGCGTAGTCGCGGTCGGCGAACGGACGGTCGATCGGATCAGCTGCACCCAGATAAGAGATGTATCTCAAGCCGAGTTCCAGGTTGCCCAGGTACTTGAAGGTCGTGCCCGCGCTCAGGCGTCGGTCACCGGCGACGCCGGAGATGCTTCCGGCCATGGGCGTGGAGCCGCTGAAGACGTTGGAGAAACTGAAGGGGACTTCCAGATCCCAGCCTTGGAAAACTCCCGGATAACTGAACGATGCGCCCACGGTGTAGGCGCTGGAAGACTTGGTGCGGTAACCCGCGGCTGTGCTGTAGGTGTAGTCATCGGAAGAGGCCACTAGAGGTGCCAAAGAGGGTAATAGGTTCACGCCTTGCAGGTTCGGCGCGGCCGAAGTGGATTCGACACTGTCGACCTGCACGCGGATGACTTCGGCCGTCAGCGTTGTCTGGTTGGCCCAGGGACGGTCACCCAAAATGCGCACCGCCGACAATTGCATTTGCTGGCCCTTGCCCTTGGCCGGTACGGCGCCAAGTCCGGTATTGACCATCACCGGCGCACCGTCGCGGTACGACCATTCGGCGCCGACCTGGGTGTCGCCGATCTTGGTCGAGGCGCTGATGCCGGTCAGCTTGATGTCTTCGAAGTACTTGATCCGGTAGCCATTGCTGACGAAGGCGTTGAGGCCACCGCCCACTGGCAGCGGGTTGTAGCCGACCAGGGCGGTGGCCGGGTTCTTGTCGTGGTAGTTGACGTGGAACAGCGACAGCTCGAGGGCCGGTACCGGACGGTAGCGCATCTGCACGCCCCACTGGCCACCATCACTCGGTTCGTCGGTGCCGCGGTAGGCGATCTTCTGGCCGTTGGCGTAGATGAACTCGCGACCAGGCCCGACCACGTCGCTGCCCGACAGGTAGCTACCCACTGGCGGCAGCTCAGTGCCCTTCCATTCGTACTGCACGTACGCACCGAAGGTCAGCTGGGGGTTCAGTCGGAACGAGCCGGAGAACTGGCCCACCGGCAAGAGGATTTCCTTGACCTCGACACCCGGTTGCGAGGCTTTCACCGCGTCAGACGGGTTTTGTACGCCGTTGACCCCGGGGTAGAACAGGCTCTCGCCCCAGGATTCGATGTGTCGCCCGGCCTTGACGTCAAGCATGGTGTCGTTATCAAAACGCCAGCCGCTGAACACATAGGCATCGAGGAATTTGCTGCGACCGCCGCTGTAGTAACGGGTGTCACTGGTGAATTCGTCGTTGCTGCCGCTCTTGTTCACGGTGGCGGGCGAATCGTTGTCGTTCTTGCGGTGGTAGACATCGTCGTAGAAGGTACTGGCACGCAGCACAGCGCCGTAGTTGTCCTTGCGCAGGATCATTTCCCCCAGCGCACCCACGCGGTTGGTGGTCAGGCTGCCGCTGTCGAAGTTGCGGTTGGCATCGTCGGCGTTGACCGTCAGCAAGCGATCGCTCTGACTGCCGGTGCGCACACCGATGCCATAGCTGGTGGTCACCGACCAGTCGATGGTCGCGCCGTTGTCGAACTCAAAGGTTTCGCCGGCCCACACCGGTGTGGACACCAGCGCAATGGCTGCGGCCAGGCTCGTGACCGGAAACGCGCTCGAACCGATGACCGTAGAGTTATTGTTGTTTTTGTTGATCACACTGATTCTCCTCAAGGGCAACTCAATGGCTGCCTGGAATGTTCAACACTGCTGCCGTGCCTTGCGCTCAAAACACCTTGGGCGGAGTAACAGCGCACGCTCCCCTTACAGCACTCCGGTAGCGATACCGCCCCCGGTCCTCTTCCCGCACCAGCGACCCTTCGGCCACCAGGTAGTTGGCATGGGCCAACGTTTCGCCAAGCGCCATCAGTTCGTCGAAACGACCCGACAGCCTGGGGAACAGCACAGCCATCAGTTCGAGCACGGTGCGCGGCTCGTCACAGTTGGCCAGCAGCAGCGCCAGATGCCCGCGGTGATGGGCCTCCAACTGATCCAGGCGCTGATGCAGATTGAAGAACGGCCGTTCGTGCGCCGGCAGCACCAACACGCTGTCGGGCAAGCTGCGCAACCGCTCGATGGAATCGAGCCAGTCGTGCAGCGGGTTGGCCAACGGCTCGGTGGCATGCACGCCGACGGTGGAGGTGATGCGCGGCAACACCTGGTCGCCGGAAATCAGCAGGCCGTCATCAGCGGCATACAGGCAGGCATGTTCCGGTGAGTGTCCGCGACCGATGACCACCTGCCAGGTGCGGCCACCGATGTGCAGGCAACTGCCTTCCTGCAAACGGCGGAAATGGTTCAGTGGCGCCGGCAGGAAATGGGCATTGCTCATCACCGCGAACATCTCGGCACTCTGTTCATCGCCGACGCCGGCCTTGCGGTAGAAGTCGAGAAAGTCCCAGCCCGGTGGCTGATCGGCGGGAAACTTGACGTGCAACGACTGGAACTCGCTGACGGTCATGTACACCGGGCAGTGAAAGCGCTCCGAGAGCCACGCGGCCACGCCGGCATGGTCAGAGTGAAAGTGCGTGCAGACCACCGCCAGCAATGGCAGCCCGTCGCACACTTCACTGAACACCCGTTCCCAGACTTCTCGGGTCTGGTCGGTGTTCATGCCGGTGTCTACCGCCACCCAGCCATCGGTGTGACGCAGCAGATAGAGGTTGATGTGGTCCAGGCGAAACGGTAGCGGCATGCGCAGCCACCAAACGCCCGGCGCCACTTCGCGCACCTGCCCCGAATCGGGCGCCTGCGGCCAGGGATAACGGAGGCCGCCGCGCAGTTCGTGACCGTTGTCGTCGAGGTCAGCCATGGTTGGCCACCGAAAAGGGCGTGAGGCCGGCGCGCGTCAGGGCCTCTACCGAGTAGGGCACATAGGTGCGCGCCTGGTCGTCGCGAATGAACAGCGGATCGCTGCACAGGCTCGGGCAATAGCCCTGGCGTTGCAGATCGACCTTGCGCAGCTTGAAGCTGGCCGTCAGGTCTGCCGACTGGGTGACCCGGATGAACACCGGGGCCGCATAACGCGGCAGGCGCGCTTCGGTCAGGGCGTACAGGGCGTCGGGATCGAATGCCTGGCCGGCCTGCATCAGCACCGCGGCCATCCCGGCGCGGCCTTCATGGCCCGGCACCTGGACGCCATAGATATTGATCAGTTCCAGGCCCGCCAGGTCGCCCAGGGCGCCCGCCACTTCGAGGGTCGAAACATTCTCACTTTTCCAGCGATAGGTATCGCCGATACGATCGACGAAATAGCAGTAACCGTTGGCATCCTCGCGCAGCAAATCGCCAGAACTCCAGTAGGCATCGCCCTCGCGAAACACATTGCGACGGATTTTGCTCTCGGTCGCCTCCGCAGAGGTGTAACCCTCGAAACGCCCACCACCGATCTCAGGGTGATCGACGATAAAGCCCATGGCCTCGCCAACCTCGCCCACTTCGCAGAGCTGGTAGAAACCGTTTTCGTCCCGTGGGTGGCAGTCGTTTTCGATGTCGTAGCGCACCAGCCGCAGGTTGGTCTTGTTCCAGTCCGGCACGCGCCCGCAAGAACCGAAATAGTTGTCGACGTTGATCACCGCGGCATTGGCCTCAGTGGCGCCCCAACCCTCGAACACCTGGATCGGGCCGAAGCGCTCCAGCCAGCGTTGCCAGGAGTCGGGTGACAAACCGGCACCGAGCATGCAGCGCAGGCTGTGCTCGCGCTCGCCCGCTCGCACGGGTTGGTTTAGCAAGTAGCGGCAGATCTCGCCGATGTACTGGAAGATACTGATCTGATGACGCGCGACGTCGTTCCAGAACTCGCGCACGCTGAACTTGCGGCGCACTACGATGGCCGCACCGGCCCGCAACGCGGTAGAGGTTACCGACGTGGCCGCGGCGCCGTGGTACAACGGCAGGCAGCAATAGAACACATCCTCGCGGGTAGCTTGCAGGGTCACTTCCATCACATCGCCCGAGGACATCCAGCGCATATGGCTGTAGCGCGCCGCCTTGGGCAAGCCGGTGGTGCCCGAGGTGAAGATCAGCAGGGTCGCGGCCTGCGCTTCGATGTGCGCGCGGATATCGCGGGGAAACGGCGTGCGCGGGGCTTTCTCCAGGCGCGCATCGAAATGCCCGTCGACGCCCTTGGGCAGCGGGCCACTCCAGGGATTTTCCGCGTCGCGTATCAGCCAGCACGGCAGGTCCGGAAAACCTTCGGTGGCCTGGATATTGGCCAGGCATTCTTCACCGATCACCAGCGCCTTGGCGTCGGTGGTTTGCAACGCATGCAGCAGCGGACGGCCGTTGACCTGAGTGTTGATGAAGGCCACCACCACCCCGAGCTTGACCAGGCCAAACCAGGTGCAGAAGAACGAGGGGCGGTTTTCCATGGCCAGGGCGCAGACATCGCCGGCACGCAGGCCATTGGCATAAAACGTGTGGGCCATCTGATTGGCCCGCGCATCGACCTCCAAGTAGCTCAAGGTCTGCTCGTTGTAGATCAGGAACGGGCGATCGCCCTGTTCACGCGCCTGGTGTTCCAGTCGGTCGGCCAGGGTGTAGCGATCGCTCGGCTTGATCAGCCCGGCGGCGGCCGAACGCTGGTCGAGCAGCGCCTGGGTTTGCTCCCGTGGCACGGGGTGGGTCGGCAGGACGCCGGCCAGGTCGTTCAGGTTCATTGCGCCACCTCCTGGGCGATCGCTTGATAGGCGGAGTAATCCGAGTAGCCGGCCGGGCCTGGCGTGTAGAGGGTCTTGCGGTCGAAACCACTGAGTGGCAGGCCCCGCTTCAAGCGCTCCACCAGATCGGGGTTGGCAATAAAGTGACGACCGAACGACACGGCAGCCCCCTCGCCCGACGCGAGAGCGGCGCTGGCCGAAAGGCCGTCGAAACCATCGTTGAGAATCAACGCATGGGGGCTGTGCCGGCGCGCCAGGGCGAAGGCATCGAGGTCAGCCAGGGGCGAGCGCATGATGTGCAGGTACGCCAGGCCCAACGGCGCCACGGCTTCACACAAGGCGGCCGCCGTCTCGGCCGGATCGCGGTCGTCGATGTCGTTGTAGGGGTTGCCGGGGCACAGGCGAAAGCCAACGCGGCCGGCGCCGATCGCAGTCGCCATGGCTTCGATCACTTCCTTGGCAAAACGCACCCGCCCCTTCGCGTCACCGCCGTAGGCATCACTGCGCTGGTTGCTGCCGGAGGCCATGAATTGCATCGGCAGATAACCGCTGGTGCAGTGCAGCTCGACACCGTCGAAACCGGCCTGACGCGCATTCAACGCGGCCTGGCGATAGTCTTCGATCACATCGCCAATGCCTTGCAAGGTCAGCGCCTGTGGCTCGTCGGTGTCCACCAGGCCCGCGGCATCGCTGAACACCTGGGTGCGCGCACGCAGCGCCGAAGGTGCCACCGTGGCGGCCCATGTCGGCTTGTTGTGCCGACTGGCGGCGCGGCCGACGTGCATCAGTTGCAGGACGATGCGCCCACCCTCGGCATGCACCGCCTCGGTGACCTGCTGCCAGCCGGCGATCTGTTCGCCGGTGTAGATGGCTGGGGTGCGGCAATAGCCCAGGCCGCTGGCGGACGGCGCGGTGCCTTCCGCCACGATCAACCCGGCACTGGCACGCTGGCGGTAGTACTCGACCATGGCGCTGCCGGGCACCGCATCGGCAAGGGCGCGACTGCGAGTCATGGGGGCCATGACAATGCGGTTGGCCAGTTGCAGTTCGCCCAGGGCGACCGGCTCGAACAAGACGCTCATTGCAATTCCTCAGCTTCTTATTGTTTTCTGGCTGCCTGAGGGCTTGCCACAGTGTGGGCAAGCGCTGGCACACCAGCGGATATGGGCTGAATGATTGATCGTGAGCGCGGGCGAAACATCGTCCGACAAGACTAGGTTCGCTATCGACAGGACGAACCCGATACCGCATCGTCTGTACGGTTCCGTAGGAGCCAGGCTTGCCGGCGAAAGGGAAGCTGCGGTGTATCTGACACACCGCCTGTGGGAGCGAGGCTTGCCGGCGAAGAACGATGACGCGGTTTGGCAGATGTACCGAGGCGCCTGGTTCGCGGGCAAGTCGGATCGCCCCCCCTCGCTCCTACAGACGATCGGAACACCGCGGTGTCCCTTTCATACCGCGTCATCGTTCTTCGCCGGCAAGCCTGGCTCCTACGAGTGAACCGTTCCGGGGCGAAAAAGATGGTCTGAACGGACGATGAGAAAAAACCGGGACAAGCCCAGCATCGCGACAACTAGAACAAAACCGGGAGCACCCGCAGTGAACCAATCCACCCCCGTGACATGGCGAACGCACTACGCGTTGTTCGTGCTCGCCAGCATCTACGTGTTCAACTACATCGACCGCCAGTTGATGGCGATCCTTATTGAGCCGGTGAAGCTCGAATTCGGCATCTCCGATACCGGCATCGGCCTGCTTTCGGGCGTGACCTTCGCGGTGTTCTACACCGTGTTCGGCTTCCCGCTGGGGCGCCTCTCAGACCGCATCGGACGCAAGCCGGTGATCGCCTTCAGCTGCATCGCCTGGAGCCTGATGACCATGCTGTGCGGCATGGCCGGCAACTTCCTGACCCTGGTGTTGGCGCGGATCGGCGTGGCGGTCGGTGAGGCCGGTGGCACTGCGCCTTCGGTGGCGATGGTCTCGGACTTGTACCCGGCGAACCGCCGATCCACTGCCCTGTCGGTGCTGATGCTCGGTTCCAGCCTGGGGGCGATCGTCGGCTTGGGCCTGGGTGGCTGGATTGCCCAGCACCACGGTTGGCGCTACGCCTTCTTGCTGATCGGCGCACCCGGGATCTTCCTGGGCCTGCTTTTGCTGCTGACCGTGCGCACGCCCAAGCGCGTAGTGCCGCAGGCCCATCTCGCGATGCAACAGGATGGCTGGCTCAAGACCCTGGTCGAGCTGTTTCGCATGCCCTCGTTCCTGTGCCTGGTACTCACCGGCGGCGCGGCGGCGATTGCCGGTTACGCGATTGGCACCTGGAGCCCGAGTTTCCTGATCCGCTCCCACGGTCTCAACCTGCAGGAAGCCGGATTCCTGGTCGGTGTAGTGGGAGGTACCGGTGCGACCTTCGGCACCCTGCTGTGCGGCATGGTTACCGACCGCATGGCGCGTCGCGATGTCGGCTGGCAAATCGGCGTGCCGTTGTTGGGTACGCTGATCAGCATTCCCTTCGCCCTGGCGTACTTCCTCTGGCCCCAAGGCACGGCATTCCATATCGGCAACATCGCAGTACCCCAGGCGTTCCTGTTCTACAGCGCATTCGCCTTTTTCGGTGTGTGGTGGGCAACACCGTGCCTGAGCGCGATCACCCACCTGTTCCCGGCCACGCGACTGGCCCAGGCCACGGCCATTTTCGTCATGTCGATGACCCTGCTGGGCGTCGGTATCGGGCCGCTGTTCGTCGGCATGCTCAGCGATTTCTTCGTGCTGACCCTGGGCAGTGAATCCCTGCGTTATGCCCTGGCTTCGTCGGTGTCCATGCTGATGCTGGCCAGCGTATTCCTGGCCTTTGCACTGCCCCGTTATCGCCAACAGATGAAGAGCCCGGCTGCGCACCTTGCACCGGTCCGTGCCGTGACGGCCTGACCCTTTCCCGCACCATCGCGCCGCTGCAACCTCGCCAGGTTCCAGCGGCTTTTTTAAGGGTTCGTCATGCATTCCCGGGAAAAATGTATGAAGCATTACCTGTAGGAGCGAGCCTGCTCGCGAAAAACCTGATAGCACCGCGGGGCGTCAGGCTCCCCGCGTCATCGTTGACCTCCATCGCGAGCAGGCTTGCTCCTACAAGTATCGCGTTATCTGTTTTACCGGGATCGCGTGAAAAACGTTTTCTCATGAGGATCACCATGAGTACCAGCGCCGTACAGATCTGCAACCTGCTCTACCGTTACGCCGAGCACCTGGACAGCGGCCAGCTGGTCGAGGCCGCCGAGCTGTTTCGTCACGCCCGTATCAAGGTAAGCAGCCAGGACAAGTGCATTGATCACACCGCCCTGCTGGGGATCTGGCAGCAACGCATCAAGCTCTACCCCTGCGGCACTCCGCGCACCCGACACGTCATCAGCAACCCCATCGTCGACATCGATGAAGCCTCCGGAACCGCCACGGTTCGCGCCTGCTACACCGTGCTGCAGGCTACCGACACGCTAACCCTGCAACCCATCGCCGCCGGGCGTTACCTGGATGAGTTCGAACGTGTCGACGGGGTCTGGCAGTTCAGCTTTCGTGATTATTCACACCTGGACATGATGGGGGACTTGCGCGGGCATTTGTTGATGTAGGCACGAAGGCGGCCTGACAGCCGGCCTGGTTACTGGCGTGTCCGCGATCCTCTGTGGGAGATTGTTGTCTGAGTACATATCCATTGCTGCGGTAACGGCCACTTATGGTTTCGCTTTTACAGCGACTCCCTTTTTCAAACGCAAAGGAAGCAAAAGGCTTTGCCCCACCACTCGGTGCCTCGCTAGGGCTCGGCATGCCCTCACTCCGGCATTGCTCC
>NZ_APIO01000101.1:0-17173 GCF_000408945.1 Pseudomonas sp. G5(2012) | reverse complement strand
GTGGCCGTTACCGCAGCAATGGATATACACCCCGTCCCCTACTTGTGAACAGCAACTGATCAAAACTTCGCATAGTTCAACGCATCGACAATCGCCGAACCGCCGATACCTGTCAGGGACAGCAGCAACGAACGGATCAATGGGTCTTCGGAGTAGCGCGAGAACGAACCGGTGTTGAGCGTTGCAACCCGTTCACGAATCATCTTGAACTTGGCATAGCCCGGCGTCGATTCCGGTGTTTCCAGTAAATAGGCGTCGATTCGTTGCAAGGCCACCGTGCGGGCCTTTTCCGCCGCTCGACGCAGGGTGAGCGCAGAGCCGAGCAGCAGCAACGCGGTCAGCAGGTAGGAAATCATCAGCCCTGGCGGTGTTGGCCAGTTGTCGAACAGGCTGCTGCGTGAGGCCAGCAGGATCAACAGCACCACGGTCGGTGCGTAGATCAGCCGATTGACCGCCGACGTACGCTTGGCGATCAGTTGCAGATCCACCCACTCGTCGATGCAGGGATGCTTGAGCATGCCGAAGATTTTCTTGTGTTCGGCCTGCAACGTCCCTGGCCAGATCGCATGGTGCTCGCTCAGATGACGGATGAAGCGCGTCAGCAACAGGTTGGCATCCATGACCCAGAACACCAGCACCTGGAACGTCAGCGTCGGAATCAGCCAGTTCAACATCCACCAGTCCGATGCACCGCGCACGGGCGTGCCTTCCATCGGCCAGATCACGAACAACACGCTGGTGACCACGACGTAGGCCCAGGTAGCGAGTAACGCCCGCAACAGACGGGCACCGAATGAACCACAGATGCAGTGCTCACCCCAGAAGCGCGCAATGACGATCATCTTGCGTCCGTCCGTGCAGCGGGCCTGGGCGGCCGCGCAGGACTTCGACCAGTCTTCGTTGGCACTCATCAGCGGGAAGAAAATCAGCAACAGCCAATGGCCAAGCTCATTGCACCAGCGGCGCAGGCTCCAGCCTTTGCCGCGGCGGATCAATCGCTGTACCTGGCCCCACAGGGTTGTCTGGTATTTGCGCATGTGCAGGCGCAGATGGAAGGCACTTTCGATCTCCGCGCGATTGATGCGCAGCTTGCGCCACCCCCAGGTCAACGCCGAGAGCGAGATCAGCACGGCCAGCAGGCGCAATGCTACGGTCGGCCAGGCGCTGATGCCTTCGAGCAAGAACATCGGCTCGCCCAGGCCGTTGTCGGTCAAGGTGCTGCGCATCTGGTACGCCAGCATCAACGCGAGAATGAACACCACCAGCGGGACCACGAAGTACCACGCCCAGGCATCGTATGAACCTGGGGTCACACTCGACGTCGCGTCCTGGGCCAGTGCCAATCGCCGCGTGGAGCGACGGAGCAGGTTCGACGACAGGATGCCCAGCAGCACCAGCACGAAGGTGAACCACAGGAATTCCGCATGCCAGTAGCGCGTGGCAATGAAGGCGCAGGCCGCCGCGACCATGAACAGCGTAATAGGCACGCCGCGCACCCACGCCAGGCGTGTGTCGTGTTCGTCCTGGGGGCCCTCGATGCGCCACCAGAGAATGAACGCAGCGATGCTCAGCAGGGTGAGTGTCAAAGGTCCGGCCCAAAAGAACGATTGGCTGTGTTTGAAACGCTCGCGCAGTGACTGGGAGGGCTCAGGGTAGGGCGGCGGCGAGGGATCTTGCAGGCAGCGCAACGCCATCAGATCGTGGGGCAGCACACCGCGCTCCGACTGGGCTTGGGTGGGCGCCTGGCAACTGGTCGGGCGTGAGGCGCCCAGTCGCGTGGCCAGGGGAATAAAGCCACTGATGCCCACTTCGTAGATGCCCGGCGAGAGCAGCTCCGATTTGGAATAGTCGAATTTCGCGCGCTTGGCATCAAAGGATTGCGGCGCCAAGGCCGCCAGTACTGAAATGAACACGGCACTTTGCAGGCTGTCGCGAAATGGCGGCACGTCCTGTTGCAGGGCGCGAGTCAGCGTCAGGCCATAGGGTGCGGCGAGGATCAGGTTGCGCGTGGTTTGCGCCTGGCCCCGTTGCAGCATGCGCGCGTCAAGGTCGGTGGAGAAGTACAGTTTGTAAGGCATTCGGCTCTTGAGGGCCTGCAGCACCAGCAGCTTGTCGTAGGCATCGACACCCAGGATACCGATGGCGCCGATGCCGCTTTCGCCATCGCGTCGATAGGCCGCGTCTTCGCTGGCGATGTGGTCGGCGAGGCGTCGCAGATAATCGAGCTGGGAGTTGCCGTCGGATTTCTCCAGCGGGCTGAGGTCGATGGCGGATGCGCCACGGGCGTTTTTGCTGGCATCGTAGCTGGCGGTTTTATCGGTGCTCGCTGATTCTTCCGGCAGACGCCCGTCGAGCCCGCGCAAGTAACTGAAGCGCAAGATCCACTGGTCGACGGCACCCTTATGGTTTTCACCGTCGCCGAGTCGGGCGTCCCTGGCCACCTGCAGCTTGAAGCTTTCGATCAGGGCACGGCTGTAGAAACTGTCCCACTCGGAAATCAACGCGATGCGGTTGGCGCTGCGGCGAAGATTGCCGGTGCAGGGTGAGCCGATCCGGCTCAGTTTGCCTTCGCTGCAACGCACGCCGGCGGCCGGGTCGACGCGGCGCAGCTTCAGTTCTTCAAGCATCAGTTGGGTCATGGTGCCATCGTCACTGACGGTGCGCAGCAGCTTCATCGGCTCGCGGTTGGCCAGCGGCGGCGACAGCTTCTGGTAGCCACGATCCAGTGTCTCGTTGTCGGCCGTGGCCAGCGGCGAATAGATTTCGATGTTCGGCGAGGCCTTGCCGATGTCCTGGTCCTGGAACATGTCGCGCAGCACGGTCGAGGTCGAGGGGCCTATGACCTTCAAGACGGCATTGGCCGAGGGTTCGATGCAAGGTGCTGGCGTGCAGGCCATGGCGACTTTTTTTTTCAGGCTGTCACGAAGCGTTTCGAGCTGTTGCAGCGGCATCGAGCCGAGCGCGTCCTGTTTCAACCAGAACACGATCGTTCGGTCGGAGGGTGCGGGCTTGCCTTCAAGCGCCTGCGGTGGATCGAACGGATTGGACACGAACACTTCGTAGGGCGTATCGACGAAAGCGTTTTTCTGCGGTGCCTCGAGTGACAGGTTGGCGGCCAGCTTCAGGCAGTGGATGTACTGCTCCTGATCCGGCACCCGGTGGGAATTCTTGAACCCGGCCAGCAAGGCATAGCGAATGCGCCGGCGCCTTTCGACTTCATCGGCGTAGGGGCCACCCTCGACCAGCGCGACCATGATGTCGGGCGCCGATTGTCCTGCGCTCAGGGGCGAGAGGTCGGGGCTGCAAACGTTCTCGGCGTCCGGGTTCTTGCTGTCGGCAAGCTTCTTGCGATAACGCTCCACCGCGTCGAAAGGGTCCTGCCACAACCGGGCCTCGATGGGCAGTTGTGCCTGGAACTGGGCACCGATGGGGCGCGGCTCCAGGAAGGGTTCGCGGGTGAGGGCGAACATCGATACCACCAGACTCAGGATGACTGCACTGCCTGGCAACCAGAGGGCCAGATTTGTGCCCGAATCCTTGCTGTCCATGGCCTGTGCCTCTTGTTTGCGGCCAACTGTGTACTGTTATTTATAGACCCAATAAATGAAGGGGAATGGCCTGAATGAACGATTGCCTGACCGAATTGCCGTCGATCGGCTATTCACCCGCACTACGGCGGCAGGTGTACAGTGCGGTGCTCTGGCTGAATAATCGGTCATGCCTCCTTTAAGGTCATTCTGGACGAACGCCATGCATCGCATCGGACTCATCGTTTACCCCGGTTTCCAGGTTCTGGGCCTGGCCATGTGTGCCACATTCGAACTGGCCAACAGTGCGGCCGATGAACCGGTGTACAGCATTGTCCTGGTGTCCGAACACGGCGGCATGGTGCAAACCTCCGCAGGGTTCGCTGTGGAGACCAAGCCATTTGACCCGTGTTCGTTCGATACGCTGTTGGTCATGGGCGATAACTTGATTCGCCCGCCATCGAAAGGGCTGGTGGACTTTTTGCGCCATGCCAGCCAGGGCACCCGCCGCCTGGGTTCGATCTGCACCGGTGCCATTGCCCTGGCCGAAGCCGGTTTGCTCGATGGCCGGCGAGCAACCACCCACTGGTGTCATGCGGCGTCGTTGCAGCGGGCGTTTCCGAAGGTGAAGGTTGAGGAAGACCGGATTTTTATCAACGACGGAAATATCTGGACCGCCGCCGGCATGAGCGCGTGTGTCGATCTGGCGCTGGCCCTGGTGGAAATCGATCTGGGCGCGGAAGTCGCGCGCCGGGTCGCCCGGCAGTTGGTGGTGTATCACCGCCGGGCGGGCGGGCAGTCGCAGTTTTCGGTCATGCTGGAGTTGCAGCCCAGGACCGATCGCATCCAGGCAGCATTGACGTACGCCAAGCAGAACCTGAAGTCCGATTTGTCGGTTGAGGAACTGGCCAACGCCGCCAATCTCAGCCCGCGACAATTCAGCCGAGTGTTCAATGCCGAAACCGGGCAATCGCCGGCCAAGGCTATCGAAAGCCTGAGGGTGGAGGCCGCGCGGTTGATGATGGAAACCGGCCGGCACTCGATCGATGTGGTGGCAACCGAAACCGGCTTTGGTGACAGGGAGCGAATGCGCCGGGCTTTCCTGCGAGCTTTCGGGCAATCGCCCCAGGTGATTCAGCGGGCCAATCGAGGTTGATGACCTAAAAGGTGGTGTATACGACATTCAAGTCACAATATTATTTTCGTAATATTTGTCTCGTTGAAACCCATTCCCTCAATGAGATCGCCGCCATGACCTTTGTCAAAGCCGCCGCCGTACAAATCAGCCCCGTGCTCCACAGCCGTGAAGGCACCGTCAACAAAGTCGTCGAGAAAATTCTCGAGCTGGGTGAGCAGGGCGTGCAGTTCGCCGTGTTTCCCGAAACCGTCGTGCCGTACTACCCGTATTTCTCGTTCGTCCAGGCGCCCTTTGCCATGGGCGCCGAACATCTCAAGCTGCTGGACCAGGCCGTGACGGTGCCGTCGGCGGCGACCGATGCCATTGGCGCTGCCGCCCGAGAGGCCGGCATGGTCGTGTCCATCGGTGTCAACGAACGAGATGGCGGTACGTTGTACAACACCCAATTGTTGTTCGACGCCGACGGCTCACTGATCCAGAGCCGCCGCAAGATCTCCCCGACTTACCATGAACGCATGATCTGGGGCATGGGCGACGGGTCCGGCCTGCGCGCCACCGACAGCGCGGTGGGGCGCATCGGCCAACTGGCGTGCTGGGAACATTACAACCCGCTGGCCCGCTACGCCTTGATGGCCGATGGCGAACAGATCCACGCCTCGATGTACCCCGGCTCGTTTGCCGGCCCGCTGTTCACCTCACAGATGGAAGTCAGTATCCGCCAGCACGCATTGGAAGCGGCGTGCTTCGTGGTCAACTCCACCGCCTGGCTCAGCCCTGAGCAACAGGCGCAGATAATGGCCGACACCGGCTGCCCGATCGGGCCGATTTCCGGCGGTTGCTACACCGCGATCATCAGCCCGGATGGCGTGGTACTGGGTGCGTTGACCGAGGGTGAAGGCGAGGTGATCGTCGACCTCGACATGAGCCTGATCGACAAGCGCAAGCGCATGATGGATTCGCGCGGCCACTACAGCCGTCCGGAACTGCTCAGCCTGCTGATCGACCGCACCCCGCATGCCCATGTGCATGAACGCAGTGCGCATCCGGAGACAGTGGAAAAGGTAGATCCACTGTAGGAGCGAGCATGCTCGCTCCTACAGTAAGGCGGTAAGGCAGTACTCCGTTGTTTCAGTGCTGGTTGCGGCGCCAGAAAATCCGGGCCAGCAACGCATCGACGCTGAACTTGCCAGGACCCGAAAGCAGCAACGGCACAAGGGCGGCGAGATAAATCAGCGGCAGCTTGAAGTTACCAAAACCTTTGTTGCTGATGGAGTAACCCTGGGCCAGTTCGCTCAAGGTCGACCAGTCTGCCGGCCAGTGCACCGCGGCGGTCGCGACGATGGTCACCACGATCAGGCTGATCGCCGAGAAGCGTGTGGCCAGGCCCACCAGCAGGGCGAGCGCGCAGATCAGCTCGACCCACATCGACAGTTCCCAATTCAGCGTGGCCGGCAGGTGGTTGAACGGGAACAGGAAGCGGTCCTGGATGTCGGCGAACCAGTTTTCGCCATTGAATTTTTCCAGGCCCGACTCGAAGAACTCCCAGGCGAGGAACACCCGCAAGGACAGTGGCGCGATCCAGCTGCCGGCACGGTCAAGGTTCAGGTGCAGGCCTTTCACGGCCGATGAAATAGTGGCGTTCATGGTTGATCTCCTTCAAGACAGGGATGTCGGACCGGGGGGGCCGTTGAGAGGTATTTCATCAACCGGGTGTATCTGCGGTATGTCGTTGGCACGGGAATTTGAAGGCCTGGTGTGTCAGGGGCGGGGCTGTACACACTTTGATACGTTCAGTTCGAATGCATTTAAATGTGGGAGCGGGCCCGCTCCCACAGGGACCTTTGTGGGCATCAAGTCAGAGCGGCAACGCCAGAACCCGGCTGCGCAGATGCGCCAGCGTCTCGTCATCGAGCACCGTGGTCAGTTCCAGGCCTTCTTTGGCCTGATACAGGTTCATCGCATCCCGGGTCTGTTTGCCGACAATGCCGTCAATCGTGCCGGGGTGCCAGCCCAGGTACGTCAGGTAGGTTTGCGCGGTGCGAATCCTCAGGTCGGGCGTTCCGCCGTAAGAGAACTTCTGATACGCGGCACTGAGCCGCACGTCGTAGTTGTTGATGGCGTAGTTGGGGCCGTTGTAACGACGGGCGAAGTTCGCCCAATCCTTGGCCCGTAGCGCGGCGATGGAGCCGCCACCGATCAACGTGCCGACCATACACAATAGTTGTTCGTTCTCTGACAGGACCATGCGCCTGACCATCGATTCAACGTCTGCAGAACCGGTGGAAGCGAAGTTGAACCCCATGATCTGGCCCAGCCCCCACGACGTGCTTTGCAGCGCCGCATTGCGGTCAAGCTCGATCGCCTGGTTGAGCCGGTCGTACTGGTGGTCCCCCGACGCACCATAGTTGCCAGGGCTTTTGCTGCTGATATCGGGGTGTTGTGCGTCAAACGCCTGGTGGGTCAAGCGGCTGAAGACGTGACGCTCGAAAAGGATTTTCGGACGGCGATCGGAAAAGAATCCGTTGCCGGAGGTTTCTACTGCCAGAACAGCCCACAGTTGTGCAGCGCTGACTTTGGCCAGGTCCAGGGCGTTTTCCAGACCTTCGTCGTCAAGGGCTGCGCCATGGCTTCTGAATTCGTTGCTCATGACGGCCTCCTTCGAAACAGCAAACGCGGGGGTACGCTTTAAGCGTAGGTGGGCCAGGCTGGCACCGGCGGGTTTGCGATTATCGGCGCAGGGCTGTGGCGGATGACGCTCGGCGGCTTTTGCTATACATTTTCTGCCCGCCCATTGCATGGTGATACCGCTTCATGTCTCTTGCGCTCGAACGTCTAGTCGCTGGCACGCCGATCCCTTTCGCCGGTAATCGTGTCACTGTGGTCAGCCCCGAACTGGCGGCACGCTTTGCGCCCGGTGACCACCTGTTGGTGGAGCAGGTCAGCGGCGAACTATTGCTGATTCCGGTGGCTGACCAGCAAGCGGCAGCGGTGGCGATCGAACGTGCCGAAGCGGCGTTCAAGGCGATGTCTACAGTGTCGGACCAGGCCATCAGCGCCTTTTTCGATGAATTTGCCCAACGCCTTGAGACGCCTGAGTGCTGGGCCTTGATCGAGGCCGCAAACCTGGCCGACATCGAACGGGCCAAGGCTCGTGGCCGCTCGACCACGCGTTTGCTGGCCGATGAGCGCATGCGTCGCGACATGATTGCCGGCCTGCGCGCCTGGCGCGATGCGTCGGCCACCCGCGGCAAAGTGATCAGTTGCGTTGAGCACGACGGCTGGAAAGTCGAACAGGTGGTCTCGCCGCTGGGTATCGTCGCGTTCGTCTTCGAGGGCAGGCCGAATGTCTTCGCCGATGCCGCCGGTGTGTTGCGCACCGGTAACACCGCGGTGCTGCGCATTGGCAGCGACGCGTTGGGCACGGCCCAGGCCATTGTCACTCACGCATTGAACCCGGCATTGAACGCCACCGGATTACCAACCGGTGCGGTGTCGTTGGTGGAAAGCGTCAATCACGCCGCCGGGTGGGCGATGTTCGCCGACCGCCGTCTGTCCCTGGCCGTCGCCCGTGGTTCGGGGCGCGCCGTCAGTCAATTGGGCAGCATCGCGCAACAGGCCGGCACCGCCGTCAGCCTCCATGGCACGGGTGGTGCCTGGTTGATCGCCGACATCGACGCCGATGCCACGCGCTTCGCCGCTGTGGTGCGCAACTCCCTGGACCGCAAGGTCTGCAACACCCTGAACGTCTGCCTTATCCAGCGCGACCGCGCCGCTGACCTGGTGCCGCTGTTTCTCGATGCGCTGCAACAGGCAGGCAAGGCACGGGGGCAGGGCTGCAAGTTGCACATCGTGGAAGGCAGCGAAGCGTTCCTGCCGGCGGATTGGCAAACCGCCAGCGTCGAGGTCTACCGCGCCGAAGGCTACCGCACCGAAGCACTGGCCGAAGCGTTGCCGGAAGATCAACTGGGTCGCGAGTGGGAGTGGGAAGAAACCCCCGAAGTCAGCCTGAAGATCGTCGACGACCTGGACAGCGCCATCGCCTTGTTCAATCGCTACAGCCCGCAGTTCACCGTGTCGCTGCTCAGCGAAGCTGCAGCGACTCAGGAACGCTTCTACAACGCGGTCAACGCGCCTTTTGTCGGCAACGGGATCACCCGTTGGGTCGATGGTCAGTACGCACTCAACAAGCCGGAGCTGGGCCTGTCGAATTGGGAGAGCGGGCGGCTATTTGCGCGCAGTGCAATTCTTTCAGGTGATGGTGTGTTCACCATTCGCAGTCGCATGACCCAAATAGATCTGGGCATCAAACGCTAAAAAAGGCCTGTCGCAGCATCTTTATATTGTTCGAACGTGAGAGGCACCTTTACGGTTTTCTCTGCAAAAGGTGGGGTTGTCTACTGTCAAGTTTGACAGTAGACGCGCCATGCTTTTCGCCGACTTAATAAAGCTCCGGGGCTGAACCCGTGTAGTCACCATGGAAATCAGTCATCCCACTGCCTGACGAATCCCCAGGTTCCGACGATTTTAAGGGTGAGCTATTAATCGACGGCGACCCGTCGACCCCCTTCTGATATCTGCCGATGAAAAGATCTTGATGGTGTATGGGGGGCTTCTCATACGTCTGCTGAAAAATGGTCAACCTGATCCGAGTTTCAACGGGGTAAATATTACGTAGATACCCGACATTCGGAATATCCATCAGTCATCCTTCGCATGGTGCAAGTTTGTGAGGATAAACTTGTGTTGTCGGGCAACGCCAACGTGAACGGTGAGCGTGTCGTCATGTTTACGTGTTTCTTCTCAATGGAAAACTGGACACGGGTTACGGGCAAAACGGACTGCTGCTTCGCTACCTTGCTTGATTTTACGTAGTAAACAAAAAAGTCCCCGCTCAAAAAACTTGAGAGGGGACTTCTTATGGCTATGGATTATCAGTAGAACCGGTCAATCACCCGAACTTCGTTCTGGCCCTGCAGCGAGTCCCAGGCCTGTTTCAGCGTTTGCAGGACATTACCGATGAAGTCCTTGTCGGCAGCGGCCTTCTTGCCAACATAGCCATGGCCGCGACGGTACATTTTCAGTCGGGCCAGCAGGTTCTGGTTGTTCTGGTCGAACTCCGCTTCATGGGCATGTGGCGACAGGCAGTCGATATGCACCTGGCCCGATTTGCTGATCCACAGGATATGGCTGTCGTGACTGTCTTTTTGCGCCGCGAACATGCGAGCCAGCTCTTCGATAGTCGGTTGATTGTTCAGATTCATGATAAAGCCCCCTTGACCATTTGGTGATCTTTCAAAGTTGATTCGCTAATACATGTAGCCCATCGGTTAGTTGATCCCTGGCACCGAAACCAGGACGTCAGCAGTCGTCCGCCGAAATCGACGGGGTCCCGCGTCTGTTGCATGTAGTCGTGTTGAATAACTGCTACGCAATAGCGTCACAACGAAGAGAAGCGGCGATAACCTTTGGCCCCTGCCGACGTTTTCAGGGTCGGCCACAAGCATCATGAGGATGGATCGCCAGCGCTTCTCGCCCTTGTACTGGACGTTCAGGCCAGGTCAGCTTCTTCAATCTGCCTTGTGGGCAGCGTGTATCCGGAAAAAACAGCTCGGCGGTCAGACGAGCTTGCTCAAGCGTGTTACCAGTACTCCCGATCGGGGAGACGTCTGCATCATGCAAGGGCAAATCGAAGGCGTCAACGGTTTTGTAGTGAATATTTTTAGTCACTACATATTGTCTGACAAAGCTGATTTGGAATTAGACGGGGGGTCTTCCTCTACCCCCATGTAGGAGCGAGCATGCTCGCGATAGAGGTCAACGATGACGCGGGGAGCCTGACACCCCGTGGTGCCCTCAGGTTTTTCGCGAGCATGCTCGCTCCTACAGGGACAGGGCTTACGCTTTCTCAAAACAGTAAACAGTGCACGGCAACCCCTGGATGTACAGTTGATGAGCGCTGAACCGGTTTTGCGTCGCCTCAGGAATCACCGCCGCCCAGAACAGCCGTGCCGGCTGGTTCGCCTCGACATGGAAAATTTGCCATCGACCGGGGAGTCGGTTCAACAGGGTGGACACGACAAACCTGGCGACGCCCTGGCCACGAAAGCCCCGACTGACGAACAGATAACCGATGTTGTAGCGGGCATCGGGCACGTGGATTTCGTCATCCACGGTGACGAACCCGGCCAACTCCCCATCGACCCGGATCAGAAATGCCTGGGTCGCGGGTTTTCGCCAGTAGTCCGAGAGGGGCAGGATATTGAAGAAGCCATGCTCACCCAGCTTCAGCGGCACCCACTCGCTGAAATCATAGGTGTAGAACTGCATCAGGTTTTCAATGGTCTGCAGTTCGTCGCGTTGGGCCGCGTGCAGTTCAATCGAGATCATCTGAAAGGTTCCCGCCGATGGCTGTGCATGACAGGTCATTATGGCCGAAGAAGCTGATTGACCACGTTGAACGTCTGCGAGCCGCCACACACCTGCATCACTGCAAGCGTCTTGCCCTGGGTGGGGCGAACGGCACCGAGTTCCAGGGGAACCCAGTCGATCTGCGCCTTGAACAAGGCCGACATCGCGCCATGGCGTTCCGGCGAACACCCGACCTGGCCTTTGGACCACTGCAACAGTTCGCGCAGCTCCTGGACTTTGGGGTGGGCGGCAGGAGCATCGTCGGGCAGCCGCAAACTGGACGGATTGAAGATGCGCGTCTCTGCGCCGAAATGCTCCAGCAGGCGCGCGGCTTCTTCGACCAGCAGGCGGCTGAACGAGCGTTCGCGGGTCGAGCCGTACAACAGCAGGATGTGTGGATACCAACCTTGAAGTAGTAGCCCCAGGTGATGCGCATGTCCTTGCGTTCGAGCACGTGCAGCCAGAGGAGGGTGGCGAGACTGCCGATGGGGGTGATCTTCGGGCCGAGGTCACAGCCGATGATGTTGGCGTAGATCATCGCCTTGCGAATCAGTCCGTCCGCGCCCAGGGGTTCAGCAACAGGCAGCATCGCGCACGGGACGCCCGTCCATGGCGGAACCATTGCACCCGGTTCATCCACCGCTGACTTTCCAATGCTTGACATCGTCAGCGAACATCATCTGCTTCATCTCATGGGCAATGCCATAGGCCAGGGATTCGTGTGCAGCGATGACTTTTTCTTCCGCCGAAAGGCAATGGAAAATGTCGAGCTTGGTCTCTGCCTCAGCCGTTTCGAGGGTGAAAATCTGCACGTAACGCGCAAGGTCGTTATCAAGGCTCGACAGGTATTCGCGCAGGCGCTGGTGGTCGACCGATTTCTGGCTGAAGTACCAGTTCATCGGGTGGATCAGGAAGCGTGAGTGAGGGGAGGTGATGCGCCGGCCTGCCGCCAGGAACATGATGATGCCCATGGATTCGATGTTACCCGCGTTGATTGCGCACAGCGGTACCGGCAGTGACTTCAGGAACGTATAGAGGGTGAATCCAAAGTTGGTGCTACCGCCGCTCGTAGACAGATTGAGGAGTAGGGAGGTGGCGCCTTCATCGATGGCTTCGAGGCAACAGTCCCGGAAGCGCTCAGTCGTTCCCTGATCGATCTGGCAATGAAAATGCACGATATGTTCAGTCATCGATAGACTACCTGGATGATGCCTGGAGGACTTCCACGCGTTATCAAGTCTAGTAAACATCGAGCGGTTGATCTTGAAACCCTCGCAGATTGCCGCTCTATCCGATGCTCGCCATCCATCGAATGAGCGCAATTCCAATTGAACCAAATGCCCGGATCCACTCGTCGCAAGTACGATAATTCGGTTCAAACTTTCTGTTTTGTGCGTCCTCCGACGTATACGGGCCCAAGCTCGTACCAACGATGCAGAGGTGAATGAAAATGGCCAATACAGGAAATAAAAATCCCGGCAGCGACTGGGACAAGACCAATGAAGCCGGTAAAAAAGGTGGTCAGGCTTCCGGCGGGCAACAATCGCGCGATAACGATCGCATGTCCGGAGGCGGGCAAGGCAATCGCGGAGGCGAATTTGCCGATGATAAGGAAAATATGACCAAGCCAGGCCAGAAAGGCGGCCAGGCTTCAGGCGGACAACAAGGCAACAGGGCAGACCAATCGTCCAGCACTGGGCAAGGAAGCGGACGCGGCGGTAATTTTGCCGATGATCGCGATAAGTCTGATATGGGACGCAAAGATGACGGGATGAGCGGAGGTGGAGGACGCAAACCCTGATGCTGTCTGAATCATCAAGCCCCGATTTTTTCGGGGCTTGATTTCGATAGGATTGAGATCAGTCGCAAGGACGCGCTAATTGATCTGCACAATCACCGGACCTTCCGTCACGATCGGCGGGTTCGCGTGGATATTCGATGCATTTTTCTGAATCCATTCGCGTGCAACTTTCAAGCTCGCATCGCTGCCGGCCTTGTCCGTGCAAACCGTCACTGAGGTCCCACCATCCCCGGTATTGAGCAGTGTGTAGCTGACGAGGCCAGGCACTGTCCGCAGGAGCGCTTCGACGTCGGTCTGGCGCTGTTCCAAAAGGTCGAAAAGCTGTTTGGCTCCTGCACCGAGGTAGGTTCTTATTACCGCATACATGATCGTCTCCTTTGGGAGTACCCAGGTTTCAATTCTCCCCGATTCATTAAGCTTAGCCACAGGCCGGTGGCAGGCGAGATGCTACGACCATCGGCGGCGTTCGCTCTCGCCATTCACTCTCACGCCTGATCCATCGCCTCAGCCACCCCCTGATCCTCTCCCAGGAAACCACCACTTTGATGCTGCCACAGCCGCGCGTAGGTGCCGTTTTTTGCCAGCAATTGCGCATGGGTACCCTGTTCGATGATACGTCCCTCGTCCATGACAATGAGTCGATCCATGGCCGCAATCGTCGACAGCCGATGGGCGATGGCGATGACGGTCTTGCCCTGCATCATTTCATCGAGGCTTTCCTGGATGGCGACTTCAACTTCAGAATCCAGGGCACTCGTGGCCTCGTCCAACAACAGAATTGGCGCGTTCTTGAGCATCACCCGGGCGATGGCAATGCGTTGGCGCTGGCCGCCCGAGAGCTTGATGCCGCGCTCACCCACCAGGGTGTCATAACCACTATGGCCTTGCCGATCGCTCAGTTGGCTGATGAACCCGTCGGCTTGGGCATTAATCGCGGCGCTGCGCACCTGGGCGTCGGTCGCGTCCGGGCGGCCGTAGGCGATGTTGTCGCGAATCGAGCGGTGCAGCAGGGACGTATCCTGGGTGACCATGCCGATAGCGGCCCGCAGACTGTCTTGTGTCACCTGAGCGATGTTTTGCCCGTCGATGCGAATCTCACCGCTGTCGACGTCATAGAAGCGCAGCAGCAGATTGATCAGCGTCGATTTGCCTGCGCCGGAACGGCCCACCAGGCCGATTTTTTCGCCTGGGTGGATAGTCAGGCTCAATCCGTCGAGCACCTGGCGTTCACCGTTGTAGTTGAAGCTCACGTTGTCAAAGGTCACCGCGCCGCCAGAGGGCACCAGTACGCCAGCGTTCGGCGCGTCCTGCACCTTGGGACCTCGGGTCAGGGTTGCCATGCCATCCTGCACGGTGCCGATGCTTTCGAACAGCGAAGCCATCTGCCACATGATCCAGTGCGACATGCCATTGATACGCAACGCCATGGCCGTAATTGCCGCCACCGCTCCCGCGCCGACCTCGCCCTGGTGCCAGAGCCACAGGGCATAGCCGCCAGCGGCCATGATCAACATCACCACCAGCGCCTGGTTGACGATCTCGAACTGGCTGACCAGGCGCATCTGGCGGAAGCCGGTTTGCTTGAAGTCCTCCATTGCCGCGCGCGCAAAATGCGCTTCACGATTGGAGTGCGAGAACAGTTTCACGGTGGTGATGTTGCTATAGGCATCTGAAATACGCCCCGTCATCGACGATCGCGCATGGGCCTGTTCCTGCCCGACTCGCCCCAGGCGCGGCACAAAGTACAGCATGGCCAGCCCGAACAACGCGACCCAGGCAATAAAAGGCAGCATGAGTTTCAGGGCGAAGCCGCCGGCCAGTGCGATGATCGCAATGAAATAAACGCCAATTCCGGGTGCGATTTCGATAAGGGTGAACAGGACTTCGCGCACGCCCAGTGCAGTCTGCATCACCTTGGTGGTGACCCGACCGGAGAACTCATCGGAAAAGAACGAAAGGCTTTGCCGCAGCATCAGTCGATGGAAGTCCCAGCGCAGCCGCAACGGCAGGTTGATGGCCAATATCTGGTGCTGCACCATGGTACGTAGCGCCACCAGCCCAATGCTGGTGACCAACACTGTCGCGATACCCCACAGCACAGAACTTTCCTGCCCGTTCGCATCGCCACCGGCCTGCCAGGTCGAGAGCAGGTCCACGACCTGCCCAAGAAAGGAAAATAACCAGGCTTCGTAGATCGACACACTGGCACTGAGCAGCGCCAACGCAAGGATATAACCGCGGGCGCCGCGCGTGCAGGCCCACAGGAACCGCATCAGGCCGACAGGCGGCGGCGGTGCTTCGTCGGGAGGGAATGGATCGAGCCTTCGTTCAAACACGCGAAGCATTGTGATCTCCGAAATGATCTGGGTAAGCGGATTTTGCCATTGAGTGGCTGCTTTGAGGGTTTGCGGGGCAGACGTCGTATCCGCCACCGCCAGGCTAACGGTGCCGGGGGATGCAGGGGGCCCGCGTCTAAAGCGCTCGGTTGAACTTTTACAGATGTAAGGCTGTGAAGGGTGTAAAGGAGTGTAAAAGGAGTGTAAAAGGAGGGGGGCCACAAACGGAACAATTCGTCCCGTTTTCCATCAAGCGGAGAGTGGCCTGTTCATTCCTGCCGTTTACAAACACTCAGAGGTTGAAATTTCGCTGGCGTAGGCGCCTGTGGCGCTGTTGTCGACCTGAGCCGATGGACTCACAGACATACGTGCGCCGGCAGACAGGTTGCCGTTGATCCGGGGGATATGGCACAGGGACGATGCCGCCCCCATGCTCATGCGCACCTTGGCCACATCCGCAATGAAGGGCAACGGTTTTTTGTTGAAGGTGCTGCCCATCGCCAGGTCAAGGACCAGTTCACCCGTCTTGCCCTCGATCTGGATGTCAGTGCCCATGCTGCCTGCCACCGTCAGCCTGGACGGATCGACGGCACAGGCAGGTGCCACGATTTTTACCCCTGCTTTTCCCGTCAACCCCGTCAGTGGCGCGCTGGTATATAGCGTGATATCCAGGGTAGGGGAGACGACGCGAACATGTTTCGCTGCGTCATTTACCAGCAACAACGCCTTGTTGTCTGTCGTCACCTGGAGCTTCTTCAGCGTATCGGCAGAGCCTGAGACCACCATTGATGATGTTGCAGCGCATTTGATCGACAGGTTCACACCCTGTCGGGCCTCAACGCTGTTGAATGCGGTCAGCGCAAAGGTTTTTTCTGCGGCCAGTACAACACCACTGGTCGTGATCGCCAGCAGCGCAAGCAACAGCTTCATCGTGTCCATGTTGTTCATGCAACCTCCTTGTTTCACAGAAGCACCGAAAGGGAAATCCAAATCCCAGAAACGACAAAGCCCTGAATAATCAGGGCTTTGTCGTATAAAGATGGCGGAGGCGATGGGATTCGAACTCATGGACCTGTTACAGTCGACGGTTTTCAAGACCGTTGCCTTAAACCACTCGGCCACACCTCCGTTTGTGTTGCGGGCGCCATAATACCTGAATGAAACACACTGTCAAACTCTCTGCATAGCTTGTTACAGGGCGTCTGTTATGATCTTTGCGACTGAACGTTTCAAACCAACAGGAGTGTCGCCATGCGCGAACAGGATTACGCAGTGAACAACAGCGTGCAGGCTGAGCAGCTAGAGGTTAGCCGCGTCCTGCGCAACACATACGGCTTGCTGGCTCTGACGCTCGCCTTCAGTGGTGTGATGGCGTACGTTGCCCAGCAGATGCGTGTCGGCTACCCGAACATTTTCGTGGTGCTGATCGGCTTCTACGGCCTTTTCTTCCTCACCAATAAGCTTCGTGATTCCGCCTGGGGCCTGGTGTCGGCCTTTGCCCTGACCGGTTTCATGGGTTTCCTGCTCGGCCCGATCCTCAACCGTTACCTGGGCATGCAGGGCGGCGCCGAAGTGGTTAGCTCGGCCTTTGCCATGACCGCACTGGTATTCGGTGGCCTGTCGGCTTATGTGCTGATCTCGCGCAAGGACATGAGTTTCCTCAGTGGCTTCATCACGGCGGGTTTCTTCGTGTTGCTGGGTGCGGTGGTTGCGAGCTTCTTCTTCCAGATCAGCGGCCTGCAACTGGCGATCAGCGCGGGCTTCGTGCTGTTTTCCTCGGTCTGCATCCTGTTCCAGACCAGCGCCATCATCCACGGCGGCGAGCGTAACTACATCATGGCCACCATCAGCCTGTATGTATCGATCTACAACCTGTTCATCAGCTTGTTGCAGCTGTTTGGCATCATGAGCCGCGATGATTGATCGCCAGCCATGATTGAAAAAACCCGCTTCGGCGGGTTTT